>JAGQRJ010000340.1 GCA_020425635.1 Planctomycetota bacterium
GCGCGGTCGAGCCGCCGCCCGTGCGCGACCCCGAGCTCCCCGACCCCGAGCTCGGCACGCGCGCGATCGGCGCGGTCTACCTCGCGCTGGGGCTGCTGGGCGCCTGGTGGCTGGGGGCGGCCGCCTTCGGCGAAGGGCTCGACCTCGCGGTGGAGAACTGGCGGCTCAAGGTGCTGCTGCGCCTGGTGGCGATCGGACTCCCGCTCTATCCGGCGCTGCTCGGGGCCTTCGCCCTCGGCACGGGGCGCGAGCCCGACGCGCGCACCCTGCGCGAGGTCGCGGGGCTCTCGCTGCAGATCAACCCGCTGGGGCTGCCCTTTCGCCCGCACTGGTTCTCGCTGCTCGGCGCGGTCTACGCCCGCGAGCTCAAGGCGACCTACACCCGGCCGGTGGCCTACTTCGCGCTCTTCGGCTTCTTCTTCATCAGCGGGCTGCTCTTCGTCGCCCTCCTGCAGTACTACGGCGGCGCGGACACCCTCGGGCAGGACTTCAGCCGCCCCGCGAGCTACTTCGTGACCGCCAACTGGCAGCTCTACCTGGCCATGGCGTTCCTCTGCCCCGCGATCACCATGCGCCTCGTCGCCGAAGAGCGCAGCAGCGGGAGCCTCGAGAACCTGCTGACCACCGAGGTCTCCCACGTGCAGGTGACCCTCGGCAAGTACCTCGGCGCGCTGAGCTTCTTCGCCGGGCTCATGCTCGCGAACCTGATCTACATGGTCGTGCTCCGCCGCTACGCCGGGGAGTGGGACTGGGGCCCGGTGCTCAGCGCCTACCTCGGGCTGAGCCTCATGGGCGGGCTGTTCCTCGCGATCGGGCTGAGCACCTCGGCCTGGGCGCAGAGCCAGGTCGTGGCCTTCGTGGTCGCCTGCCCCATGATCCTGCTCTGCCTGCTCAACGGCACGGTGCTCAACATGGACCCCGGCGACTCGGTGGAGGCCCTCGTGCGCCACACCAACACCCCCGGGCTGCAGCAGCTGTTCGCCAAGGGCGTGATCGAGCTCAAGGCGCTGGTCTACTACGTCAGCGCGACCTGGTTCTTCTTGTTCGTCGCGGTGCGGGGCGTGGCCTCGCACCGGTGGAAGTGACCCCGTGGCCGTAGAGCACGAGCGCCAGATCAGCGAAGCCAAGCGGCTCACGAGCCTCGTCGCCGGGACCCTCGGCGTGGCCGCGCTCCTGGTGTGGGCCTTCCGCCTGCTCGGGGGGTGGTCGGCGAGCGTCGACGGTCCGGCCAACGCGTCGTCGGGCTCCTTGACCTGGCTGCTCTTGATCGGCCTCGGGCTGCTCGCCGCGGCGATCGGGATCCAGCTCCCGAGCCTGATCGAGTTCTTCGGTGAGCGCCGGGCCTTCGGCATGGTCAACGAGGGGCTCAAGGTCAGCCTCGCGTTCGCCCTGGTGTGCCTGGTCAACTGGCTCGCCTACCGGCACAACCCGCGCTGGGACGTGACCTCCGACCAGCTCTACAGCGTCTCGGCCGAGGCGCGGGCGCTGGCGGAGTCGATCCCGCTCGACACCCGCCTGTTCTTGATCACGGGGCCCCGCTCCCCCGACCGGGTGGTCGCCACCCGCGACTACCTCGAGGCCTTCGTCGGCACCAACCCCCGCTTCGAGCTCAAGGTCGTGGGCGGCGCGCACACGCTCAACCGCGAGCGCTTCCTGGAGCTCATGCAGGAGCTCGAGCGCGAGACCGGCGAAGACATCGAGGGCCTGACCGTGCAGGTCGGACACACCGACGAGGAGGGCGCGTGGAAGACCCTGCGCTCGAAGAGCATTCCCTGGCGCCGGCTGTGGGTCGGCTCGGGGCAGCCCGGGGCGTCGGCCGAGTTCCGCGGCGAGGAGGAGCTGAGCAGCACCCTGCGTGAGCTGGTCGAGGAGCAGAAGCCCAAGGTCTACGTGCTCGCGGGCCACGGCGAGCGCTCGCCGGCGAGCTTCGAGCGCGGGGGCTACGGCTACCTGGCCAAGGTCCTGCGCGAGAAGAACTACCAGCTCGACGAGCTGACCCTGAGCGAGCAGCCCAACGCCGACGTGCCCGAGGACGCGAGCCTGCTGCTCGTGCTCGGGCCCGAGCTGAGCCTCGAGGAGGACGAGGTCGCCGGGATCACGCGCTACCTCGACCGCGGGGGCGACGCCATGCTCTTCCTCGAGCCCACGGTCGAGACGCGCTTCGGCGCGCCGAAGTACGTCGCCACGGGGCTCGAGAAGTACCTCGCCGACGCCTACCGGATCCAGGTACTCAACCAGACGGTGTTCCAGTTCGCGTCGACGAGCCAGGTCGGGCCGCGGGTGCGCAACACCACCTACGGCGACCACCCGATCGTCGAGGGCGAGGACCCGCGCCAGGGCGTGGTCTACCTGTTCACCGCGCGCCCGCTGAAGGTGCTCCCGCCCACCGGCGCGTGTATCGCCAAGGCGCTGTTCACCGCCGAGCCGCTCCCGCAAATGCCCGACTTCGTGTTCGCCAGCGCCGAGCCCCAGGCCCGCGCGGCCTGGGAGGACCCCGGCAAGCAGCGCGGCCCGTTCGAGCTGGCCGCCGCCTCGACGCGCACCGTCGAGCTGCCCCCCGCCGAGGAGGGCGGTGAGCCGCGCGAGGGGTCTTCGCGGGTGGTCGTGGTGGGCGACGCCGACTGGGGCTCGAACGATATCGCCGCGGACCCGACGGGGCGCAACTTCGACGTGCTGCTCAACGCCGTGAGCTGGGCCGCCCAGCGCGACCACGAGGTCGTCGGCGAGCGCAAGCGTCCGCGCAGCTACCGCCTGGTCATGCCCCAAGAGACCCTCGCTTTCTACAAACTGATCAGCCTGTTCGGCCTGCCCCTGCTCTCGATCCTGCTCGGGGTCGTGGTGTGGAGGGTGCGCAGCCAATAGGAGCGCCGACATGAGCTCACCCCCGCCCGCCACCGCGACGTCCCTGGACCAGTCCGGGTTCAGCATGAAGACGACCCTCATGCTCGCGTTGCTCGTGGGCGGGCTCGGCCTGTGGGTGCTCCTCGGCGAGAACCAGACCAAGACCAGCGTCGAGACCCGCTTCGCCGGGAAGCGCCTGCTGCCCCACCTCGAGCCCGAAGACGTGACCGGCCTCGAGATTGGCCGGGGAGGGGAGGCGCTGCTGGCCCTCGTGCGCGAGGGCGCGGGCGCGGACGCCGAGTGGCGGGTGACCGCCCCCTTGGACGACCGCGCCGAGCAGCCCGCGGTCGAGCGCCTGCTCAACAACCTGCGCTTCGCCGAGTTCGCCCAGCGCCTCACCGCGGCCGAGGCGGCGGAGCTCGAGCTGGGCGAGGCCGAGGCCGAGCTGACGCTCACGATCGCCCGGGGGACCAAGCCCTCCTACACCCTGACCTTCGCCGCCGCGCGCCCAGACGGCTCCTACCCGGTGACCCTCGAGGGGCAAGAGGGCGCGTTCCTCGTGCGCAAGGGCTTCTTCGAGACCAACTTCAGCGACCCGCTCTGGACCTACCGCCGCAAGGAGCTGTTCGCGATCGCGCACTCGGTGCGGGTCGACGTCGCGCGCCGCGACGGGCCGACGCTGACCCTGGCCCGCCACGACGGGTTCTGGCGGCTCGACGACGCCCAGGGCGAATACGCCGACCCCGACCGCTGCAACGAGCTGATCAAGGAGGTCCGCGGGCTGAAGGCGATCGCCAGCGAGTCGGACGCGCCGAGCGAGGCCGACCTGCAGCGCTACGGCCTCGCGCCCGCGGCGCTGACCTTGACCCTCACCCCCCCCGAGGGCCAGGGCGACCCCGAGGTGGTCGAGGTCGGCGCGGGCGTCCCGGAGCAGACCGGCGTGCGCTACGCCCGCGTGCGCGGGCGGCCCTTCGTCTACCGGGTCGCGAGCGCGAAGCTCGAGGACCAGCTCGAGAGCGAGCGCGACGACTATCGCTCGCTGAAGCTGATCCCGATCGCGGGCAACGCCCAGACCGTGACCGGGCTCGGGGTGCTGTTCCCGGGCGACGGGCTGGAGTGGCACGTCGAGCGGCAGAAGGACGGCGGCTGGCTGTTTCGCGGCCAGGAGACCCGGGTCGAAGACCTCGTGCGCCAGACCCTGGTCGAGCGGATCGCGGGCCTCGAGCTGCTCGCACCCACCGAGCTCGACGCCGCCGGGGCGGGGCTCGAGTCGCCCCAGGCGCAGCTGCGCGTGACCGAGGGCGAGCTGACCCGCGAGCTGCAGATCGGCGCCCAGGTCTCCGGCGAGGAGGGCGTCTACTACGTGCGGCGGGTGGGCGAAGCTCGGATCTACACCAGCGAGCTCGGCGCGAACCTGCTCGCCACCCTGCGCGCCGCCGACCTCGAGTTGATCGACAAGACGATCCTGATCGCGAGCCACTGGGACGCCCAGAGCCTGGAGCTGCGCCAGGGCGAGACCACCCAGCTCAAGGTCCAGAGCCTGGGGAGCGACCCGCCGACCTGGCGCCAGCTCGTGCCCGAGGCGCGCGCCGACAAGGACATGCTCGCGAACTTCATGGAGCGCTTCGACCAGGTGCGGGTCGAGTCCTACGTGGCCCGCGACCTGCCCGAGCTCTACGCCGACTATGGGCTGCAGGAGCCGCGAGTGCTCACGATCCTGGTCAAGACCTACGTCGAGGGCGAGGAGGCCGAGGAGGCGCGCACGCTCTACCTCGGCAAGCGCGAGGGCGCCTACGTCTACGCGCGCAACCCCGACGGCCCCGCCGCGATCGGGAAGGTCGACGCGGGCTTCCTCGACCGCGCGGCCCGCGGCTTCGCCCGCGGGACCAAGGTCCTGAGCGTCGACGCGAACCTGCTCTGCGAGCTGAGCCTGACCCTCGACGGGCAGCTCGTGCTCGAGCTCAACAAGCCCGAGGGCGGGATCGCCTGGCAAGAGGGCGCGAACATGCTCGAGGAAGACGCGGAGGGCGAGCTCAAGACGCTCCTGCTCCAGTTCGAGTCGCTCGAGCTGACCGAGGTCAGCGACGCGACCCCGGAGGGCCTCGCCAAGCGCGGGCTCGCCCCGCCCGCGGGCACGCTGAAGCTCGCCACCCGCCCCTTCGAAGGCGGGGAGGTCACGCGCTACACGATCCTGCTCGGCGACCCGGTGGGCGAGGGCGTGCGCTGGGCCGCGGTCGAGGGCGAGGGGCGCCAGGGTCAGCTCTTCGACGAGGTCGTGCGCGACCTGCAGGCCTTCGGCGCCAGCCTCCCGGGCGCGTTCCCCCCGCCGCCCCAGGACCCGCCCAAGTGAGCGGGCCCTCGTTCACCCACGTCGCGCTCCACGTGCCAGACATGGACGCGGCCGTCGCGTTCTTCGCCGACTACTGCAAGCTGCAGCCCGTGCACACCCGGGGCGAGGGGCCGAACCGCGTGGTGTGGCTCGCGGAGCCGGGGCGCGAGAAGGTGCTGGTGTTCGTGCTGATCCCCGGGGGCGACTACCAGCCCCAGGGCGAGGACGACTTCGGCCACCTGGGCTTCGCGCTCGCGAGCAAGCAGGCGGTCGACGACGTCGCGGCCAAGGCCCGCGCGGAGGGCCGCCTGGCCTGGGAGCCCCGTCAGCACAGCTTCCCGGTGGGCTATTACTGCGCCGTCCAGGGCCCCGACGGCCGCGCGGTCGAGTTCAGCTACGGCCAGCCCCTGGGCCCCGATTCGCCAGACCTGACTTGAGGGACCTCTCCGAGGCCCCTTCGCCCTTGAGCAGGACCCAACCGTGGGTCCAGCCAACGGCCTGTCCTCAACCCACTTCCGAGGTCGCTGAACTGAACTGGGCAGACCTTGCCTAACCGACTCAGATCCCGCCCACGCCCGCCGACTCGAAGCGCCCGCTGTCCGCGGCCTGGGCGAGCGCATGCTCAGCGTTAGCTGAGCGCCGCGGGTGAGTAGAGCTTCAGCGCTGGCGCAGGCTCGTACCACACCACGACGAACGCGCCGCTGCGGCTGAGCCCGGTGCTCGTAAAGCGCGGGGTGCCCGAATGGTCCGCTGCCCAGGACTCGACCCGGGCGAGGGCTTTGCTGAGCAGGCGCTCACGCGCCGGGCTCCCAAGGAACCCGACCAGGTGCTCGCAGAACACCTGGGCCGCGATTTGGCCGCGCTGTGCAGGGTCGAACAGGACGAGCGCGTGCGCGTCCGCTGAGGCGACCGCCAGGTCGACGTTCGTGGGCACGACGTCGTGCTCCGCGGACCAGGCGAGGACCCGCTCGACCAGGAGGTCGACCAGGGCGCCCTGGTTGCGTGACCCGATCACGCCGGTCAGCGACACGGAGAACCGTTGGATCGACAGCGCCCCGAGCCGGGTCTGTGCCTCGTGCACGTCGTTGGCGCGGGCGAGGAACAGCCGGTTGTCGTCGGGACGGACCTTCAGCTCTCGAACCGCAGACGTTGCTCGGCGGGCCAGCAGCCACACCGCGAGCGCTGTGCCGACTCCGACGAGGAGCAGGCCTGCGACCAACGCCACGATCAACAGCGACATAGACAGGGGGGCCTCCGTTCCGATCGGCCAACTCTAGGGACGGGGGATCGGGGAGGCGATTACAAACCGGGGGAGGGAGTGGAGTCGCCTTCGCGGGAGCATTGACCTGGGCAAGCCTAGGCGACGCGGGGCTGACACCACTTACCCAGGGTCTGATACCACCCCCCCCACTCGCGGATTCAGCTTCCCAAGCTGAGGGTTGTGGGTTCGAGTCCCATTGCCCGCTAACGCACAACGCCGCGTCCCACATGAGCTTGTGGGGCGCGGCGTTTGCGCGTAATTGGAGGCCACCAGCCCATCAGGCCATTTTTCAGGCCATTTCCCGGCCAAATGGCCTCCAGCCTCGCTCCGATTACATCCACAGTGCTCGGGAGGCAGGTCTCTGGGCCTGACCGGAAGGAGAGACAGGATTCTGGTACAAGCCAGTCAGCGGTAGGAAGTTCAGGAGGGGAAGTGGTCGATTTCAGCAAGCTGA
>JAGQRJ010000341.1 GCA_020425635.1 Planctomycetota bacterium
CGACTCGCTCCGGCGCAGCCCGCCTGCTTCGCAGGCGGCTACCCCGCAAACTCACCACTTCGTGGTGAGCTTTGCGGGCTAGCGCCTGCGTCCAGCGGCGCCCTGCCAGGTGCTGGACGATCGATCGCTACACGGTCGTCCAGGCGGCGAGGCCCTGGTCGGAGGGCCGTGCGGGTGCTGACGCGCCTCACCCGCGCGAGGGCGCCGCGGGGTCCTTCGCCCAGCGGGCCTTCGCGCCTGCGCCCCACACCCGAAACCCGCAGGCGAAGTCGACGTCGTGGGCCAGCGCTTCCCCGGCCGAGCCGCTCAATCGCCACCCCGAGAGCCGCCCGTCTCCCGCGCCGAAGCTTAGCTCCAGCGGCTCCGACCCGCGCCCGGAGTCGTCGAGCGCGAGACGCAGCTCCCACGCGAAGGGCGCGCTCTGCGCCTCGAAGCGCGCGCCCTGCACCCGCCGCGAGCCAGGCCGAGGGCCGTCGAGCAAGGTCAGGGGCGGCCCGTCCGGGGGGACGGGCAGCACGAGCGGCGCGCAGGCGAAGGGCTGGCCGCGAGTGAGGATCTCCTCGTCGACGTGCGCGACCGCGCAGTCGGTCTGGATCAGGACCCACTGCGTCGGGTTTCGGTCCCACACCGCGAAGGCGTAGATCATGTAGCTCCAGCCCAGGCCGAGCTCGAGCACGTGGCCTCCGCCCTCGACGTCGGCCAGCCGCCAGGCGTCGATGTCGTAGTCTCTGCCCTCGATCGAGAGCGCGCTCACGCGGACTCCACGCCGCCGGCCGCGGGCTCGCTCGGGGACTCCCAGCCGGGGACCCAGCGCGTTCGGTCCCGGAGCTCTCGCCAGGGGAGCTCGCGCCTGCGCTTGGTCAGCACGGCCTCGAGGGTGGCGAGTCCCTTGCGAACCGCGAACTCGACGACGATCCAGTGCAGCTCGCGCTCGCTCGGTCGGCGCGCGCTCCACTTCGACCCGACCAGGTGCCGTGCGTCCTGGGGGTGGGTCACCTCGACGTCGCTGGCGCCGGCCTTACTTGGGCTCGTCGCCGAGCTGCAGGTCGGCGGGGCCCCCGGCGGGCTTGGGGTCCGGGGTGGCGCTGGCCTTGGCCTCCGCGTAGTCGGCCATGGCGCGCTCGAAGTCGGCGAAGCGCGCGTCGAGGGCGTCCTTGAGCCGGTCCTTGGTGGCGTCGTCGAGGAACGCGAAGCGCACGTTGTTGTAGACCAGGCGCTTGAGCTGGGCGTAGTCGGCTTCGTGCCGGGTCGCGAGCAGCGCGTACTCCGAGACGATGTCGTTGCGCACCACGCCCTGGTCGTCGGTCGAGAGCACCATGGGCACCCCCGCGTCGCGGAAGGTGCCGTAGGGGTGCTCCGGGCCTGCGACCCCGAGAATGAACTCGTTGCTGGTGAGGTTGATCTCGACCGGGATCCCGCGCTCGATCATGAGCTTCATGAGCCCCTCGGGGTCGGGGTCGCGCAGGAGGTCGATCCCGTGACCGATCCGGCGCGCGCCGGCGACCTCGATCGCCTCGCGCACGTGGAACCCAATGTCCTCGGCCTCGACCAGGGCGGGGGTGATCTCGCCCGCGTGCAAGGCGACGTTGACCTTGGGGTAGCGCGCGCTGAGGAACTGCATCATGCGCATGTGCAGGCGGTAGTCGCGCAGCGCCTGCTCGCCGTTCTCGAGGCCAACCAGGTTCACGGCCACGATCAGGTCGCAGCGCTCGGCGGCGGCGAAGGCCGCGACCAGGCCCGAGTAGACGTTGACCGGTGGCTTCTCGCGGATCGCGTAGGAGTGGTAGCGCAGGAGGAAGTCGTCGGTGTCGATCCCCTCATGGCTCTGCTCGAGCTCCTCGACGAAGCCGCTGACCGCCTTCTCGAAGGCCTTGCTCTTCTCCCACCCCTTGGCCAGGCGCTCGAGCACCTTGGGGAGCTCGGCGTCGCTCGCGTTCCAGAGGTCCTCGTTGGCCTTCTTCAACGCAGCCTGGGCCTTGCTGCCCCGGGAGGGCAGGTAGAACGGCACGCCGCTGAGCAGGGTCTCCACGTAGAGCACGTTCTCGTCGCGGGCGCGCTCACGGAGCAGCTTGAAGCCCTTGTCGTAGGTCTTGGTCGCGAACCCGCCGAAGTAGACGAAGGTGTCGAAGAACGCCTTGTCGGGCGAGGGCGCGTCCTTGGCCTCGGGGTCGTAGCCCGCCACCGACCAGGCCTTGATCAAGCGCTCGAGGTTGTCGGGGCCGGCGAGGAACTCGTCGATCGTGACCGCGTCGGGGTCCTGCTTGTAGCCCTCGAGCTTCAGCGTCTCGGGGTTGATCTTGACCTCCTGCTCCTTGGCCCACTCGAGGTAGGTCTCGGCGTAGAACGAGCCCGAGTAGTGGTGGTGCAGGTCGGCGCCCTTGGGCATTTGCCGCAAGAAGAGGTTCAACTCCTCAGGGTCGCTCTGCTCGCGGAGCTTCGCGTAGAGCGCCTGGGTCGCCTCGCCCGCGCTCGTGAGCGGCGCGATCGCGATCGGCTTCGGCGGGGTGACCGCGTTGGGGTCGAGGGTGGGGGCGATCTGCGCCTGAGCCAGGGGCAGGGCGAGGAGGAGGAGCAGGGGCAAGAGGGCGCGTTTCATGGAGCCGGTCCTTGGCCCGTAGCGTAGCAACTCTCGTTCCCAAATGCGTTCCTGCCCCGGGACAATTTAGCGCGCGAGTCTCAGTTGCGCGTCGCGACAGTCTCGGGCTCGACTCGCTGAACCCCGCGCTCAGGCCGAACGGCCGGGCTTGTCGATCGGGGTCGTGCGGTCGGTAAACTCGATCCCGTGCTGCTTGAGCTCGGCGAGGACCGGCTCGTAGACGTCCTTGACCGTGGGGATCACGACCCCCCGGCGCTGGATCGTCCCGTCGAGGACGCGCAGCGCGCCGATCGCGAGCGGCAGCCCGACGGTCTTGGCCATGGCGGTGCGCACTCCGTCGTCGCCGACGCACACCATGGAGCTCTGCACCTCCTCGCGGCGCCCGTCGAGCTCGTACTCGGTCTTGTGCAGCATGGCGATCATGTCCTGATCGTCGGGGGCCATGCCCCACTTCTCCTCGAGCTTCTTCTGCAGCACCTGGGCCGGGGTCCCGCGCGAGAGCCCGACCGGCGTCTTGTCGAACAGGCCCAGCCACTCGAGCTTGTCGAACTCCGGGGCGTTGAGCTCGAGCTTGAGGTAGGCGCGGAGCTTGAGCTCGACGCTCGCGTCGGGGTCGTACCACAGGTAGGAGTTCACGTAGTCACGCCAGGTGAGCTGGTCGAGGTCCTCGAGCTCGTAGCTGTCGTCGGTGAGCCCGAGCTGCACGAGGCAGTCCCAGGCCTTGCAGAACCCCGGCCGGCGCAGGGTGCCGCGGTAGATCGTGTCGACGTCCCACAGCCCGTAGTGCCCGCGATACTTGAGGCTGTCGCGGTTGGGGTAGCCCTCGAACTTGCCGTAGCCCGGGATCGTGAGCGGCTCGTAGCGCTGGAACAGGCGGTGGTAGGGAATGTACTTGTAGCGCCCGTTGTGCTTGAACTTGACCACGCCTTGCCCCGCGAGGACGACGTTGCGTGGGTTCCAGGTGAACTTGTAGCGCCAGGGGTTGTCGTCGCTCTGCGGCGCGACGAGCCCCCCGGTGAAGGTCTCGAAGCGGGTGATCGTGGCGCCCTGTTCGCGCAGGCTGTCGAGCTTCTCCATGGCCGACATGTGGTCGATCCCCGGGTCGACGCCGAGCTCGTTGAGCAGGATCACCCCCGCCCGCTCGGCGGCCTCGGAGAGCTGGCGCATGTCGTCGCCGACGTAGGACGCGCTCGTGAAGTGGACCTTGCTCGCGATGCAGTCCTGGGCGACCAGGGGGTGCAAGGCCGGGGGCAGGAGCGAGACCACGAGGTCGGCCGACTGCACGCGCTGGCGCCGATCGCCGGCGTCGTGCACGTCGAAGGCGAAGCTCTCGCCCGCGGGGTGGCTCCCGACGCGCGCGGCCGCGGCCGCGAGGTCGAGGTCACCCACGGCGACCTTCCAGCCTCGCTGCTGCGCCTCCGCGAGCAGGAAGTCGATCAGCACCGCAGACGACTTCCCGGCGCCCAGGATCACGATCCGCTTCACAGGTCCTCCTCAGCTCGGAGCGAACGCGCCCGAGACGAAATGCTAGGTTCCCTGGCAGAGGGGGTCCACGCCATGTCGACAGTCGGAATTCGCCGCGAGACCAAGAGCCCTTGGGAGCGGCGGGTCGCGATCGTACCCGAGCTGGCGGGGCGCCTGGTGCGCGCGGGACACAGGGTGCTCGTCGAGCGCTCGCCCTTGCGCGTGTTCCCCGAGGCGGACTACGCGGCGGCGGGCTGCCAGCTCGTCGAAGACCTCCCCCCTTGCGACGTCGTGTTCGGGGTCAAGGAGATCCCCGCCGAGCGCCTGCAACCCGACGCCACCCACCTGTTCTTCGCCCACGTGATCAAGGGCCAGCCTTACAACATGGCCATGCTCCAGGCGCTGCTCGACAAGGGCGCGACCCTGCTCGACTACGAGCGGATCACCGACGCGGAGGGGCGTCGGCTGGTGTTCTTCGGCCGCTTCGCCGGGCTCGCGGGCATGATCGACGGGCTGTGGGCGCTGGGCCGCCGCCTCGAACACGAGGGCGTCGAGCCGAACCCCTTCCTCGAGGTCGAGCCGTCCCACGCCTACGCCAGCCTCGCCGACGCCCTGGCCGCCGTGCGCCAGCTGGGCGAGGCGATCGCGACCGACGGCGTGCCCGCCGCGGTGCACCCCTTGATCGTGGGCGTCACCGGCACCGGCAACGTCGCCGGCGGGGTGCAAGAGGTGCTGGCCGAGCTGCCGACCGTCGAGGTGGCGCCTCGAGACCTGGCCCAGGTCGCCGCGGGCGCCGAGGACTCGAAGGTCGTCTACCGCGTGACCTTCAGCGAGCCCGACCTCGTCGTCCCCAAGGACGCCGGGGCGAGCTTCGAGCTGCAGGACTACTACGACCACCCCGAGCGCTACCGGGGCGTGTTCGCGGACTACCAGCCGCACCTCTCCATGCTCATGAACTGTATCTACTGGACCGAGCGCTACCCCCGCCTGGTGGCCAAGGCCGACCTCCCCCGGCTGGCCCGCTGCAAGGTGATCGGAGACATAAGCTGCGACGTCGGCGGGAGCGTCGAGCCCACGGTGCTCGCCACCGAGCCCGGCGACCCCTGCTACACCTACGACGCCGAGGCCGACGCTCCGCGCATGGGCTTCGCCGGCCCGGGCCCAGTGATCTGCGCGGTGGATATCCTCCCCGCCGAGCTCCCGCGCGACGCCTCGCTCGGCTTCTCCGCCGCCCTCGAACCCTTCGTCGAGGCGATCGCGGCCTGCGACACCTCGGGCACCCTCGAAGCCAGCGGCCTACCCCCCGAGATCGCGCGCGCCTGCGTCGCCTGGCGCGGGGCGTTGACGCCGGACTACGCCTACCTCGCCGAGCACCTCTCGGGCTGAGGCCTGATTCGAGGGGCTCTTGTCTTTACGGGGCCTCTCCGAGGCCCCCTCGCCCTCGCAGCAAAGCTGCGTGGGCTCACCCCCAACGGGCCGCGGGCGCGGGGGTTCATGGTTCAGTCTCGGCCGGTCTCGGTCTCGGTCTCGGTCTCGGTCTCGGTCTCGGCGGCGGCGTCGGCGTCGGCGTCGGTTTCGGTGTCGGTCTCGGTCTCGGTCTCGGCGGCGGCGTCGGCGTCGGTCTCGGTCTCGGTCTCGGTCTCGGTCTCGGTCTCGGTCTCGGTCTCGGTTTCGGGGTCGGTCTCGGTCTCGCTCTCGGTCTCGGTCTCCGTCTCTGCCTCGGCCTCGGCGTCGGTCTCCGTCTCGGTCTCTGCCTCTGCCTCTGTCTCGGTCGCGGTTTCCGCCGGGCGGGGGAGGGGATAGCCTGAGCGCGCAGGAGGTCGCATGCCACTCACTCGCCCGCGGATCACCGTCTACTGCGGCTCGCGCTTCGGGGGTCGCCCCACCTACAAGCACCTGGCCGAAGCCTTCGGCAAAGCGCTGGCCGCGAGCGGGCTCGAGCTGGTCTACGGCGGCGGGGCGGTGGGGCTCATGGGGGCGGTGGCCGACGCCGTGCTCGAGGCCGGGGGCCGGGTGACGGGGGTGATCCCGCGGCACCTCGCCCGGGACGAGATCGCCCACGGGGGGCTGAGCGAGCTGTTCGTGGTCGAGACCATGCAAGAACGCAAGACGCTGATGGCGACCCTCGCCGGCGGCTTCGTGGCGCTCCCGGGCGGGATCGGGACCCTCGAGGAGATCATTGAAATGCTGAGCTGGTCCCAGCTCGGCCTGCACGACAAGCCGCTCGTGCTGCTCGACGTCGACGGCTACTGGGACCCCCTGCTCGCGCTCTTCGAGCACTCGATCGGCGAAGGATTCATCGCCCCGCAACACGCCGCGCTGATCGAGCGCGCGACCTCCGTCGGCGAGGCGATCGGCATGCTCACGGCCTGACGCGCGGCCCGGCCTAGGCCGCAAGTCTCACCACGAAGTGGTGGGACTTGTGGGCTAGCCGCCCGCGAAGCAGGCGGGCTGCGCCGGAGCGAGTCGGCGGCTCTGCCGCCGCGAGCGAGGCGCAAGCGACAGTGTGTACCCGGCCGCAGGCCGGGTCTCACTGTCTTGAACAACACTGCTGGCCGCACTTC
>JAGQRJ010000050.1 GCA_020425635.1 Planctomycetota bacterium
AGGACCTGCGCGACTGGGCCGAGGAGAGCCGGCGCCGCCCGCGGGAGTATGGCTGGTGGGCGGGGGTCTCGCCCTACCTGCGCCTGACCCTGAGCCTGGTGTTCAACCTGGCGCTGGTGGTGGGCATGGCCGCGTTCGTGCTCTGGCTGCTCAAGGACCCCGCCCACGCCTGGGAGTCCTTGCGGACGGGCAAGCACGGGCACAAGAGCGACGTCAACGCGGTGATCTCGCTGCTCATGGCCTTCGGGCTCGGCGGCTTCTTCAGCGTGCGCGCCGGGGTTTGGCTCTACCGCTGGCCCGGCGTGTGGACCGAGACCGGCCGGCTGCTGAGCTTCGCGCGCCCGCAGCCCATGCGCCTCCAGGTGTGGCACGAAGGCCGCGGCAAGCACCGCAAGACCTACGCCGCGTTTCGCCCCGTCGACGGCAGCCTGCGCGGCCCCAACCCGCTGCGCCAGGTCACGCTCGAGGGGATCCTCCCGCCGCTTTGGCTGCGGAGCGAGTGCGCGCGCAAGCCGGTGCTCGTCTACGGGCTCGAAGACGGTCAGCCCCCGTTCTTGATCGAGGACACCTCGGGCCAGCTCGCCCTGCTCTACCCTTGAGGTGTGCGGGCGGGACACTGCTGGCCGCACTTCGAATCCACGAGCGGAGCGAGTGGTGAGACGTGCGGGCTAGCCGCCGCCCGGGGGAGGGGGCTGCTGGGCGGCCGGGTCGGCCTGGGGCTGCTCGCCCTTGTCGGGGACGACGGCGGTGCTGATCCCGACCACGATCTGGTACTGCGGCGGGGGCAGGTCGACCCCGGCGTCTTCGGCGCGGTTCTTCTCGGCCTCGTCGAGCACGAGCTCGAGCGTGATCTTCACCGCGAGCGGGAGCAGGTCGGGCTTGTCCCAGTCTTCGACCCACTCCTGGGTCTTGGGGTCGAGGTATTCGAGGGCGAAGGACTCGACCCCGCTCAAGAGCTCGAGGTAGTCGCCGCCCTTGATCGGGTCGCCCTCGAAGGGCTCGGCCCGGCGAAACAGGGTCAAGCTCTTGTCGCCCAGCGCGTCGTTGGCGTCGAGCTTGTAGCCGACCTCGATCATGCGCGGGACCTTGCCCTCCTCGTCGGGGGGCAAGACCCGCGCGGTGGTCACGAAGTCGAGGGTGTCGGCCGAGCGCCCGTCCTGCTCCTCGTCTTCGCCCTTGAAGGCGATCCCGCCGAGGCCGTAGGCGTAGACCCCGCTCAGGTCGCGGCGGATCAGGGTCAGGGCCCCGTAGCCGCGCTTCTCGTACTGCAGCTCGATCTCGACCCGCTCGCTGGCGGAGAGCACCGAGATCAGGATCCCGCCGACCATGGCGAACACGAGCGCGGTGATCGCCATGGTCACCATGAGCTCGATCAGGGTGAAGCCGCGGCGGCTGTCGAAGGCCTTGCTGAACGCGCCGCGCCCGCTGCGCTTGTTGCCGAAGGCCGAGGAGAACGCGCCGCCGCCGCCTTTGCGGCCGCGGCCGCCCTTGCCGAAGGCCTGGCTGAAGGCGCCGCCGCCC
>JAGQRJ010000342.1 GCA_020425635.1 Planctomycetota bacterium
AGCGCTCGGCCTGGCTGTCGCGGGCCACGTGCAGCACGCGTCCGCCCCGCCCGAGGCTCAGCCCCCAGCTCGCGCGGGGGCGGTCGGCGAGGTCCTCCAGGACGTCGGCGCTGCTGAAGGCCACGAGCACGTTGACCGCGCTCGGCACGAGCTTGCTGCCCACGGGGTCGTTGTAGTTGTTGCCCTGGGTCAGGTTGCACAGCGTCTCGGCGGGCATTCCCGACATGAGCACCGTGGGGATCCCCATGTTGTTGCCGCCGGCCATCATGAAGCTCGAGTGCGCGACCCCGGCGTTGTCGCCGTTGGTCAGCATCGGCTTCGCCCCCTGGTTGTGGGCGGGCATCATGCTCACGAGCAGCGTGGGGCAAAACGGCATGGCCATCGAGTTGCTGCCCATGTTGGGGTAGGGCAGCGGCGCGGTCGCGGGGCCAACCGGGGTGTTGCACACGTCGGGAAACCCAATGTTCTCTCCGACCCCTTGGTTGCTTGCTGGCATCATGCGCGCACCTCCTCTTGCTCCAACCGTCCCGAATCCCCGACTACTGCCCGAACTGCACCAGTCCGCCGTCGAGGCGGTGGCTCTCGGCTCCCACCCCCCGGCGTTGCTTGGCGCGGGTGTGGTGCTCCCCGGCGACGATCGTGCGCGCGTTGCGCGCCCGGATCGTGAGCCGGCCGAGCACCCGCCGCACGGCGCCGCCCAGCCGCTCCGAGATCTCGGTCGCGTCGTAGCTGAGCTGGCGCGCTCGGATCCGGAGGTCCGCCGTGGAGAGCTTCAACCCCCGGTCGCCTCGCAGGCGCAGGCGGTAGCCGCGCAGCTGCGCGTCGTCCGCGAGCAAGAGCCGGAGCCCCCGCGCGCAGCGCAAGACGCCGATGACGTAGCAGCGCGGCCCCTGGCGCAAGACCTGCACCACGTCGCCGGGCACGAGCTCGGCGTGGTAGGGGAGCGCCCAGCGCAGCGGCAGGGTCTCGCCGCTCTCGAGCACGGCCTGGGGCTCCTCGCCGCCGACGACCACGGCGACGGTCTCCGGGGCGACCGCCAGCGAGCGGGTCGCGGGCGGGCTCGCCGGGGCCTGGAACGCGGCGGCGCGCTGCCAGCGGGGAGGCGTGAGCGTAGGGGTCGTGGTTGGGGTCATGGCGTTCCTCCGGGGCAGGGCGAGGTCAAATGCTGGAGATCCCCGCGCGGCGGGTGAAGGCGAGGCACTGGACGTCGTTGGAGAGCAGGCTCTGGGTCTGGGAGAGCGCGGTCACCTGGTCCGACAGCGCGGTCTTGGTCTCGGAGAGCTCGGTCGTGGTCTGGCTGAGCTTCTGCTCGGTCTGCGCGAGCTGGGCCTTGGTCTCGCTGAGCTCGGTCTGGGTCTTGGCGAGGGCGGTCTTGGTCTCGCTCAGCGCGACGTTCGTCTTCATCATGTTCGTGCTGGTGTTGTTCAGCTTCACGTTCGTCTCGTCGAGCGCGACCTTGAGGTCCTGGAGCTTGATCTCGGTGTTCACCGGGATCTCGATCTCGACGTTGCTTGGGCCGATCGTGATCTCGAGCCCCGGGAGCGCGTGAATGTCGACCGTCATCTTCCCCCCCACGAAGATGTCGATCTCCGAGCTCAGACCGACCGTGAGCGACATCGAGTTCTTGCCCGACAGCTCCAGGGCCATGGAGTCCTCGGCGCCGACGAAGATGCCCATGTCGCTGGTGGCGCCCAGCCTGATCGACTTGTTGTCGTTCGTGGAGAACTCGAGGGAGTCGGACTTGGTGCTGCCGTGGAATTCGGTGTAGGTCTCCACGTCGCCCCGGAAGCGGCTGACCTCGAAGTTCTTGCCCTCGTAGTAGGTCTCCGAGAAGGAGTCGCCCGCGTTGAGGTTGTAGCCGTAGCCCCCGGTGCCGATGTCGATGCTGTTGCTCACGTCGTTGAAGGTGTAGGCGACGGTGCCGAGCTTGACCAGCGCGTGGTCGCCCACGCGAACGGAGAAGGTCTCCGGGGCGGCGGTGTAGCACTGCGCCCCGTTGTCCTTGATCCAGTCGAGGTAGGCGTCGAGGGCCCCCCCAGGGCCGTCTGGCGGGCTGGGGGAGGCGGGGTCGGCCGAGAGGGGCTCGCTCGCCAGGTTCGCCCGCAGCGCGGCCATGGTGTTCAGTCCGAGCGTGGCGCCCGACCCGCCGCCCCCGAAGGACCGGTGCTTGCGCAGCAGCTGCCCGGCCTTGCTCTGGAGCGCCGAGAGGTCCCCCTCCTGCCCGAAGGCTTTGCCGCCCGTGAACTCCTCCCAGGGGGTCGGGACCGTCGGGGCAGGCGCCTCGTCTACGACGGCCCCCGTCCCCGCACCCGGCTCGTCCGCCGTGGTTCGCGCGGCGGGACGTCCCGGCGTCTGCGGTGCGGGCGCCGCAGGCGCGGGGACCACTCCGCCGCTTCCTGCGCCCGGGCTGCTCGCGCTCTCGGAGGAGGAGCCCTTGGGGATCGCGAAGCGGCTGTCCTCGACCACGCTGCGCGCGGCGTCGAAGCGGAAGATCCCCGGGCGCTCGGGGTTGTCGTCGTAGCCCAGGGTGTTGCCGCTCGCGGTGACGATCATGTTCTGCATGTAGTTCGCGGAGCTGACCGGGCTGAGCGTGTCCGGGTTGGGGACGGCGCCCGCGATCACTGGGCGATCGGGGTGCCCGTCGAGGTGCACGATCAGGACGTCGGTGTCCTTGTGCAGCGGGAAGTGGAAGCCCACCCGCTCTCCGCCGGGCGCCGGGGGCCCTGCGTAGGGCTGCATCATGCGCACGTAGCGAGAGGACTGACCGCTGCTTCGCTTCTCGGGGTTGTTGCTGTCGAGGCCGTAGTCGAAGGGGAAGCGGATCCGATAGCGGCCGTGCTCGTCGACCTCGGCGTAGTCGCCGTCGGAGTCGACGGCGTCGACCTTGGCGTGCATGACGCCCTTGATCGTGGGCCACTCGGTGGTCCGTCGCGGCCGGAAGGTCACGTCGCCCGGGATCAAGGTCAGCGTGTTGCCGTAGCTGGAGCTGGAGACGGTCCCGCCGTCGAAGTCGACCGATTGATCGGCGCGGTGGGTGACGCCGATCACCAGGTAGGTGCTGTTGAAGCTGTCGCGGTAGTGCTCGACGAGCTTGAAGGTCTTGCCGGGCCGCAAGGACTTGCAGTTGCTCTCTGCTTCGAAGACCGCCTGACGGCAGAGCAGCTCCTCGCAGCGGACCGCGGCCAGCGCCTTACCCTGCTCGTCGGTCCTGAAGTGCTGGCCGTACTGGGCCTTCAGCCCGACGCCGGTGTCCTTCGCCTCCGGCGCGACCGAGAGCTCGACCTCGGGGGTCCGCCAGTTGTAGTCGTTGAGGAGCACGCGCTTCGGCCGCCGTCGCGCGTCGCAGCCGAAGCTGCGCACGACCTCGGCGTCGTAGAGCGTGTTTTCGCCTCCCTCCTCGCTGCCCTCGGTCGTCGAGGGGCGGTAGGGCAGGGTCGCCCGGGAGTCGACGTAGGCGGCGTTGGAGTCGACGAAGCGCACCTGCTCGCGCTCTCCGTCGTTGTCGAACAGGTAGAACACGCCCTCGTGTTCCAGCCAGCGCGAGAGGAACGCGAAGTCGCTCTCCTGATACTGCGCGACGTACTCGTGAGCGGGGTAGACCTCCCGCCAGCGCTCGGGGTAGGGGTCCTCGGTGCCGGTCGGGCTCTCGCGCTCGAGGCTGAGCTCGAAGTCCTCGCCCTGGGTCAGCCCGGGCTCCCCCGTCAAGACCGTCGTGATCAGCTTCCCGACGGAGTGGTCGAGGAGGATCTGGCTGCGGGAGAAGGCCTTGGCCAGCCACAGCTTGGGCACCATGGTGGCCGCATACTTCACCCACCCTTGCCCGGACTGACGCTGCTTGAACTCGGTCAGCAGTCCGTCGAACCAGTGCGTGCGGAGGGCCGTCTCGCCGCCGATGTTCAGGCCCTGCTTCAAGCCGAGCCGCACCGGCGCGTAGAGGACCTGCTCGAGGTCCAGCTCCTTGTCGCGCGAGACCAACTGCAGCTCGAACCGCCACAGCTCGGAGAGCGCCTCCTTGCCGACGAGCTTGGTCACCACGAGGGTGTTCTTGGCGAGGCCCTCGACCTCGAACTCAATGCTCTGGTTCGTTAGCGCAGTCATGTCAGCTGGCCCTCATGCCTGGGAGGCGAGAATCGTAGCTCGCGGCTCCACGAAGCGCCTCTGTTCCAGTTCCAAGGAACCGCGGCGGAAATTGCAGTCGAATTCGGGAAAATCGCGCGCGTCTCAACGGGTCTGGGGAGTTCACGGTGCGCCGCCAGCCGCGGTCGGCATGGGGGGCGTCTCGAAGCGCTCGCCGGCGAGGCGCTTCTTGTCGTCCTCGCGCAGGCCCTTGGTGCTCGCGCCCGAGAGCCGGGTGCCCTCGGTCGAGGCGCCGTGCACGCTCGCCCAGCTGAGGTCGGCGGACTGGAACTTCGCCGCGTCGAGCTTGGCGTAGGCCATGTCGGCGTAGTTCAAGCGCGCCTCCTCGAAGCGCGCCCCCTGCAGGTCGGCGTTCTTCCAGACGGTCTCCCGGCAGTCGGCGCGGCGGAAGTCGGCGAGCTGGGCGTTGGCGTCGGGGAAGATCGCGTTGCGCAGATCGCTGCCGAAGAGCACCGCCTCCCGCAGGTTGGCCTCCGCGAAGACCGCCCCGCGCGCCACCAGCTGGGGCAGCTGCGCCTTGGAGAGGTCCGCCTGGAAGAAGCAGGCGCGCTCGAGCTTGCAGCCGCGCAGGTCCGCGCCCGAGAGGTTCGACTTGAGGAACGAGCTGCCCGAGAAGTCGGCGCCGCGGAGGTCGAGCCCGGAGAGGTCGACCTCCATGAAGCACGAGCGGGTGAAGTCCAAGCCCTGGAACTGGATCTGCTTGAAGTCCACGAGGGCGAAGTCGCAGTGGAACTCGGTCTTGTCGAAGGTCGCTCCCTGGAGCTTGATCCGTTCGAGCTTGGAGCTCTTGAACACCGTGCGCGTGAGGTTGGTGTTCGTGAGGTCCGAACGCTTGAAGTCGCACATCCAGAGGTAGGCGCCGCTGAGGTCCGAGCCCGAGAGGTCGGCGTCGTCGAAGGTCGCCATGGTGAAGTCCTGCTCGCGCAGGTTCTGGCCGGCCAGCTTGGCCCCGGTCAGGTTCACGTATTTCAGGCTCGCGCTCAAGAAGGTCGCCGACGTCAGGTCCGCCCGGTGGAGCTGCGCCCACTCCAGGTTCGCCTCGCTGAAGTTCGTGCCCCGCAGCGTGCAGTCGTGGAACCAGGCGCGCACGAAGTTGCAGCCCGAGAGGTCCTCTCCCGAGAGGTCGAGGCCGCTGAGGTCGGTGCCTTCGAAGCCGCGGCCGCAGAGCGCGCCGGGGTCGAGCTTCGCGTGGGCGAAGGAGCAGTTGAGGTGGTTGCGGCCGAGCTTGGCGCCGCGGAGGTCCGACTTGGGGAGCTTGACGAAGTCGAGCTCCGCGCCGGTCATGTCCGCGCCGCTGAGGTTCGCCTTCTCTCCGAAGGACTTCTCCCAGGTCAGCGCGCGCAGGTCGGCGCCGCTGAGGTTCGCGCCCCCGAACATGCACTCGCTGAAGGTCGCCTCGCTGGCCCTGGCGCGGGAGAGGTTGACGTCGTTGAGCAGGCACTGGAACAGGTGCTTGCCGGCGAGGTCTACACCCTCGAGGTTCGAGCCACCGAGGAGCACCTCCTGCATGCGCTCCGGGAGGCGGGCTCCGCGGAGGTCGCAGTTGGAGAGCCCGCTCTTGGAGAGCACGGCGTCGCGCAGGTCGGCGTCGCGCAGGTTCGCGCCGTCGCACTGGCTGTCGCTGAGCACCGCTCCCCTCAGATCCGCGCCCTCGAGGTTCGCCTGGGCGAGCATTCCGTTGGAGATCGTGCAGCCGGCGAAGTTGGCGCCCTTGGCGTTGGCCATCGGGAGCATCAGGCGGTCGAGCTGCGCGCCACGCAGGTCGGCGCCCTCGAGGTTCGCCTTGACCAGCATTCCGCCGCGGACGTCGGCCTCGCGGAAGTCGCAGCCGGAGAGGTCGGACATCGTCAGGTTCGCGTCGCGCAGGTCGGCGCGGCGGAACGAACAGCCCGCGAACATGCCCTCGGCGAAGATCACCTTGCGCAGCTCGAGGGAGCTCAGGTCGACGCCGGTGAAGTCGGCCTTCGAGATCTTGCAGTCGTTCCACTGGGTGCCGCGGACGCTCGCGCTCTTGAAGCACACGTTGGCGCCTTGCAGCTCGCGGACCTCGGCCTCCTCGAGGCGGGCCTGGGTGAAGTCGACGTCGATCAGGTTGGCGCCGCGCAGCTTGGCTCCGCGCAGGTCGGCGCCGTTGAAGCGCACGTCTTGCAGCGTCGCGCCGCTGAAGTCGGCGCCCTTGAGCACCTCCTCGCGCAGGTCGAGCGAGAACATGAACGTTCCGGCCATGCTCTCGCCGGCGGCGACGCGGCGCAGGACCTCCTCGCGCTGGAGGGGGGCGTCTGGCACTTGGGCGGCGTCGCTCACGGCTGCCTTCCTTCGTCGAATTGGGCGCGCTCCAGGTTGGCGCGCGTGAAGTCACAGCCCGCGAACTGGCTGTAGAGGAACTTCGCCTCGTAGAGGTTGGCCGAGACGAACTGCGCGTCGAGGAGCTCGGTGTGCGTCAGGTCGACGTTGCAGAGGTCGGTCTGCACGAACTCGGCCCCGGTGTAGCGGGCCTTGCGGAACACCGCGTCCTTGAGCTTGGCAGCGAAGAAGCGCGGCGCCGCGCCCCGCGAGCCCTCCCAGTGCGACTCGCGCAGGTCGGCGTAGCTGAAGTCCGCGCCGCTGAGGTCGGCGTCCATCCACACCGAGCTGCGACCCTTGAGTCCGACGAACACCGCGCCGTTGAACTCCGGGGCCCCGGTGGCCGAGCAGCCCTGCAGGTCGGCCTCGACGAAGCGCGCGCGGTGGGCCTTGGTGTCCCGGAAGCTCCCCTGCTGCAGCGAGGCATGCGAGAGGTCGGCGTCCGCGAGGTCGGCGCCCGAGAAGTCGGCCTTCTGGAACACGACCTTGTTGAAGATCGCGCCCTTGAGGTCGCTCTTGGTGAAGCCGGCCATGTCGCCCCGGGCCCCCGTCAGGTCGAGGCCCGAGAGCAGGCTCGAGCCGCAGTTGGTCATGTCGAGCTTGACCTCGTGCCAGCGCCCGTTGAGCGCGCGCATCTTGTTGACCTGGGCGATCGAGAGGTCAGCGCGGGTCAGGTCGGCCTCGTCGAGCCAGGCCTTCGTCAAGACCGCGAAGCGCAGGTTCGCCTCGACCAGCTTGGCGCGCTCGAGCTTGGCGCCGATCAGCTTCGCCGACTCCAGGTTCGCCTTGCTGAGGTCGGCCCCGCGCAGGATCGACTTGTCGAAGGTCGCGTCTACCGCCTGCACCCCGACCATGCGCGCGCCGCTGAAGTCGCTCTCGACGACCTGGGCCAACTCCAGGTTCGCGCCGGAGAGGTCGGCGCCCACGAAGCTGGCCTCGTTGCAGGTCACCTCCTTGAGCAGGGCGTCGTTGAGCCTGGCGTCGGCGAAGTTGGCCTGGCTGAGCACGGCCTGGTTGAGCGTCGCGCCGCTGAGGTCCGCGCCCGAGAAGTCGGCCCGCGCGAGCTTGGCCTCGGTGAAGTCGGCGCCGCGCAAGGTCGCGCCGTTGAAGCGCGCGCCGACGAGGTTCGCGTTGACGAAGCACTTCCCGCTCAGGTCCTGACCGGAGAAGTCCTTGCCCCGCAGGTTCTGCGAGGCGAAGTCCTTCTCCGGGGGCTTGGGCTTGGGGGGCGGCAGCTTCGCGAGCAGGTCGGTGAGTCGACCCTTGAAGGCGAGCATCGGCGCGAGCGCGGCCGCCGAGACCCCGGCGGCCGTGAGCTTGGCGGCGACGGTGTCGAGGCCCTCCACCAGCGGGCTCATGTCGGGGCCGGCGACCGAGGCCCAGCCCGGTGCGCGGTCGAGCAGCCGGTGGCCGAGGCCGAACAGGCCCATGAGCGGGTGGTCGATCCCTTGCTCCTTCAGGTCGGCCTCCCAGGCCGTGATCCGCTCGCGGTGCTCCGCGATGATCTTGCCCGCGTCGGGAATGTCGGGGACCTCGGGCAGCGGGATCGTGGCGAAGGGGGCCAGCGCGGCCACGGCCACGCTCTCCATGCTCGGCGAGTCCTTGACCTTCGCGATCAAGCCCTCGAGGTCGTCGGGCTGAGCCTCGGGGGGCTGGCCCCGCATGTCTTCGAGCTTCTTGAGCAAGCCCGCCTTCTGCTCCTCCAGCTGCTGAGCGGGGGGGGCCGGGGGAGGAGCCGGCTCGGGGGCCGGCGGCTTGGCCTCGGGAGGGAGCTTGGCCAGCTCCTCGTCCATTTTGCTGAGGGACCCCTCCATCTTTTCGAGGTTGGCGCGGAAGTCGGCCCGCTTGTCCTCGGGGAGCATGGGCTCGAGCTTCTTCAGTTGCTGGAGCATGTCGGCCGGCGGGGCGTCTGGCTTGACCTCGCTGAGGGCGGCCATGCCCGCGTCGATGTCGCCCTGGCTGGGCAGCCCGAGCCCGGTCAGGTCGCCCTCGGCGGCCGCCACGAGCTCCTTGGGGATCATGGCCTTGATCCCCAGCGGGTCGGGGTCGCCGCCCACCGCGAGGAGCATCCAGGGGGGGAAGGGGCAGCCCGCCGGGAGGTTCGCGGCGATCGCCTTCATGTCGGGCAAGGGCTCGCCCTTGAGCTCAGCCAGCTCGGCGGCCTCCACCGCCTCGGCGACCATCATGAACCCGGGCGGCAGCTCCAGCCCGATGGGGTCAGCCAGGTGATCGAGGAGCTGCTGCTCGTAGTGCTCCCGAGGCTTGGGCTCCTCGGCGAGCGGCTCCGACGCGATCAGGACCCCGGCGACGTCGGTCAGGTCGAGCTGGTTGACCGGGACGTGCCCGCGCCAGGTCAGGTAGAGCCGGCCCTCGTCGAGGTCGGCGTAGACCGTGTCGAGCTCCATCTTGACGTCGCGGGTGACCCCCTCGACGTCGCGGGTCAGCGCGCGAATCCGCAGGCCGGGGAGCCGCGTCTCCCAGGTGGGCGCGCTCGGGTGCATGTTCTGGAACACCAGCGGCTCGTCACCGCGGAGGTAGCCCTGGAGCTGTTGGTCGGCGGGGGCCGCGTTGAAGTAGCTCCAGTCGAAGTCCTCCGAGAACCAGGGGGCGCGCTTCTTCTGCCACTTCTTGCCGTACTTCTTGCCGCGCTTCTTGAGGCGCAGCGGCCACTGCCCGCTCACGGGGGCGAAGCTGACCGGCTCGGGGCGGTCGCGCCTGCTCCGCAGCGGGTGCTTCGGGTCCTCGAGGTGCGGGAGCTCTTCGCCGAGCCCCTTGCCCACGGGGTTGTGCGCATAGCCCTCGCCGCCGAAGGCGCTCTCCCAGCCGAGCGGGAGCTTGGCGAAGGGGGCCGGGTCCGAGGTCGAGGCCCCGAAGAGCACCCCCGGGCGCCAGGTGCGCGCGCCCGTGACCAGCAGCGTCTTCGACCACTCGCCGACCTGCAGGCGCACCGGGCAGCTCGTCGCCCGCCCGCCTGGGGCGTAGGCGTGGCCCTTGAGGTAGACCTCGGCGTGAGGCTTGTAGTGCGCGAAGTCGCTCGCGTAGCGCAGGGCCCCGGTGCGCTCGATGTCCTCGTCGTCGTAGCGGTCGCCCGACATGAAGCCCTGCTCGATCAGGTCCTCGATCGGGGTCAGCGGCGCGCCGGGCACGAGGCGGAACACGCCGCGCACGCAGATCGCCATCTCCATTTGCGGCGGCACGCGAGAGGTGACCACCGGCCCCCAGTAGAAGGGGGTCAGGTTCTTGTGGTGCATGGCTTCCCTACAGCTTGGTGATTCCGGCGGTGCTGTTGAACACCAGCGCCTTGACGTCGTTCGAGAGCAGGCTCTGGGACTTCGAGAGCGCCGTGGTCGTCTCCGAGAGTTCGGTCTTGGTCTCGGTGAGCGCGGTCTTGGTCTCCGAGAGCTCCGTCTGCGTCTTCTGCAGCGCCGTCTTGGTCTCGGCGAGCTCGGTCTGGGTCTTGGCCAGCGCGGTCTTCGTCTCGCTCATGGCGATGTTCGTCTTCATCATGTTCGTGCTGGTGTTGTTGAGCTTGACGTTGGTCTCGTCGAGCTTGACCTTCAGGTCCTGCACGGTGATCTCGGTGCTCTTGGGCAGCTTGAGCTTGTATTTGTCGGGGACGATCTCGATCTTCAGCTCCGCCACGGCGCCGAGCTCGAGGGCGAAGGTGGCCGAGGCGTAGATGTTGATGTCCGTGATCAGCCCGGCCCACAGGGCCATGGAGTTCTTGTACGAGGCCTCGAACTTGATGCTGCTCTCGCCGCCGATGAACAGGCTCACGTCGTTGCTCGCCCCGATCTTGATCGACTCGCTCTCGCTGGCGGACATCTCCATGGACGCGGAGTGGCTCTTGGACATGGACATGGAGAAGGAGTCCTTCTCGCCGTAGAAGATGCTGACGCTGTAGTCCTTGCCGTATTGGTAGCTCTCCGAGAAGGAGTCTCCGTCCGTGCGGCTGTAGCCGTAGCCTCCGGTGCCGAAGTTCACGCTGTTGCTGACGTCGTCGAAGGTGTATTTCGCGTTCCCGATCCACACCTTGGTGTTGTCGCCGATGTTGACCTGGAACTTCTCCGAGCCTACTGAATACGCCTGCTTGCCTCCGGTCGCGAGGTCGCTGAGGTAGTCGTCCACCGCGCCGCTGTTCGGGCTCCCCAGCCCGAACGGGGTGGCGATCATGTCGACCATTTCGTTGCCCATGCCGGCCATGAGCGCGCCCATGTCCCCGGCGCCAGCGGGGGAGCTGCCGTGGGTGAGGTGCTTGCGCAGCAGCTGGTTCACGGCCTTCTTGAGGTTGCCCTCGGTCAGCGGGAGGCCCGCGATCATCGAGCCGTCGCTCCCCGCCTGGGCGAAGGCCGCGCCGTTGACGAACTCGGACCACGCCTCGAAGCTCGTCGGCGGCGTGACCGGGGCCACGGTGCCTTGCCCCGCGCCAGGCTGCGTGGGCTCGCTGCCCCGGCGAGGGCGGAGCTTGGGCTGGGCGCGCTTGTTCATGGGCGGGAGCTTCACCCCGCCGGAGCCCCCGCCGGGGTTGCCGCCGCCGCCGCCGCCGCCGCCGCTGGTGACGGGGAAGCGGTTGTCCTCGATCACGCTGCGCGTGGCGTCGTAGAAGATCATGCCCGGGCAGTCCGGGTTGTCGTCGAACTCCATCGTGTTGCCGCTGGTGGTCACGATCTTGTTCGACATGTAGTTCGCGGAGGTCACCGGGCTCATGGTGTCTGGGTTGGGCACGGCGCCCACGATCACCGGGCGGTCTGGATCGCCGTCGAGGTGCGTGACCATGACGTCGGTGCCCTTGAGCAGCGGGAAGTGCATGCCGCTCTCACGACCTGCGTAGGGCTGGAGCATGCGCACGTAGCGTGAGGCGGGCCCGCTCTGGCGCTTGTTGTCGTTGTTCTTGTCCACGCTCTCGTCGTAGGGGAACACGATCCGGTAGCGACCGTAGTCGTCGATCTCGGCGTAGTCGCCCTCGGTGTCGGGGGCGTCGACCTTCGCGTGCATGACGCCCTTGATCGAGGGCCACTCGGTGGTGCGCCGCGGACGGAAGGAGACCTCCGCGGGGATCAGCGTGAGCGCGTTGCTGTAGCTCCCGCTGGAGACCTTGCCACCGTCCAGGTCGACGGACTGCTCCGCCGAGTGGCTCACGGCCGTGACGAGGTAGGTGGTGTTGAAGTCCTCCCGGTAGTGCTCGGTGAGCTTGAAGGTCTTGCCCGGACGGAGCGCCTTGCAGTTGCTCGTGGCCAGGTAGACCGTCGAGCGGCAGGCCAGCTCCTCCTTGCGCACCGCCGCCAGGGTCTTGCCCTGGCCCTCGGTCTTGTAGTGGTCGTTGAACTCGGTCTGCTGCCCGACGCCGTCGTCCTTGACTTGCTCGACCACCGAGAGCTCGACCTCGGGGGTGCGCCAGTTGTAGTCCTTGAGGATCACCCGCTTCGGGAGTCGGCCCGCCTTGCAGAGGAAGTTGCGCACCACCTCTTCCTCGTAGAGCGTGTTCTCGCCGCCCTCCTCGCTGCCCGCCGTCGAGGAGGGGCGGTAGGGGATCGTCTCGCGCGAATCTCGGTAGGCCGCCGTGGAGTCGGCGAACAGGACCTCCTCCTTTTGGCCTTCGTTGTCGAAGAAGTAGAAGACGCCCTCGTGCTCGAGCCAGCGCGAGAGGAACGCGAAGTCGGTCTCCTCGTACTGCACGACGTACTCGTGCTCGGGATAGACGTCGGCGTCTTTGCCGCCGCCGCCGCCCCGCTCGAGCGAGAGCTTGAAGTCCTCGCCCTCCGTGAGCTTGGAGTCGCCCGTCAAGACCGAGCTCACGAGGCCCTTGATGTCCTTGTCAAGGAAGATGCGGCTGCGCCAGAACTCCTTCGCCAGCCAGAGCTTGGGGACCATGCGCGCCCGGTAGGTGACCCAGCCCTGCCCTTGCTCCTGCTGCTGGAATTCGGCGAGCAGGCCCGCGAACCAGCGCGTCCGCAGGGCCTTCTCTCCGCCCACGATGATCCCCTGCTTGAAGCCCAGGCGCACCGGCGAGTAGAGGACCTTCTGCAGGTCGAGGCTCTTGTCACGCGACACCAACTCGAGCTCGAATTCCCACAGCTGAGAGAGCCCCTCCTGCCCGGCGAGCCGGGTGACGACGAGGGTGTTCTTCGCAAACCCCTCGACCTCGAACGCTATGCTTTGGTTGGCAAGGTCGGTCATTGGCGTTTCTCCCAAAGGTCTTACGAAGGAGCGCATGGTAGCGCGGAGGGAGGCGCGCTGCCTCCGACACGAATCCAAGGAAGGCGCAGAGGAGATTACAGCCTTCTCGAGAAATCGGGAATCGAGTCGGCGCGCGGCGCGGCCGAGAAATCCTGTAACCTCCCAGGCGGACTCTTGGATAGGGTAGGAGCCCGCACGGCCCAAGGAGAACTCATGCTGTCCGCGTTGGATCTCGACTCCGCCACGAACGCCAGCTACCTCGGCGGCGCCGCCGTGCTGAGCCTGAACCCGCTCAAGGTCAGGCTCCTCGAGGGCGAGCCCCGCGAGGTCGAGGCCCGGGTGGCCTTCGCCTACCCCTTCGCCCCGGAGGTCGGCGACGAGCTGCTGCTCCTCGGGCGCGGCGAGGCCTTCTACGCAGTCGGGGTGCTCTCGGCGCGACCCCGCAGCAGCCTCCAGGCGCCTGGCGACCTCGAGGTCCGGGCGGTCGGCGGCGTGCTGCGCCTGCAGGGCGACGCGCAAGTCGAGCTCGAGGCGCCGGACGTGACGGTCCGCGCCCTGCGCCTGCGCACCTTCGCCGACTCCCTGCAGGAGCACGCGCAGACCGTGTTTCGCTGGGTCAAGGACACGCTCAGCGAGCGCACCGGGGAGACCCAGCGGGTCGTCGAGGGCGAAGACCTCCTGCTCGCCAAGAAGGTCGTGACCCTCGCCGAAGAGACCGTCCGCGTCGACGGCAGCGAGATCCACCTCGGGCATTGAGGGGGGGCTCCGCGCTGGCAGGGGGCTCCGCGCTGGCTTGGGGGTCGCTCCGCGCTCACGGCTCGCCGTCGAAGCCCGAGGCCCAGCGCAGCGACTCCCAGCCGTGCTTGGAGCGGACGCTGTCCATGGCGCGGCCGAGGGCCTGGCGGCTGCGCGCGTCGGGTTCGCCGTTGAAGAGCAGGCGCTGTTCGTGGCGGAGGGAGATCCCGTGGAAGGCCACGCGCAGGCGGCGGATCCGCAGGCGGCGGCGGAGCAGGCGCGCGAGGAGGGCGCGGGCGAGCTGGATCCAGGCGGCCTCGTCGAGCTCGCGGGGCAGGCGGCCGCGGTGGCTCGCGTCGACGAGGTCGGCGTAGCGCACGCCGACCGAGAGGGTCCGTGCGCCGAGCTTGCGGGTGCGCAGGGTGCAGGCGACGGACTCGACCAGGCGCACGAGGGCTGCGTCGAGGACGTTGCGGTCGTCCTGGTCGGTGGAGAACGTCCGCTCGCGCGAGAGGCTGCGCGGGAGCACCGTCTCGGGGTCCGCGGTGGGTGGAGGGCCGGCAGCCGCGGGGTTGAGGCCCCAGCCTACGGCGAAGGCCCCGGCCGTTTGGTGGACCTTCGGCAGTTGCGGGAGCCCGCCGCGAGCGCGCAAGCTGAGGTCGAGCCCGCGGGCGCCGAGGGCCCGGCGCACGAGCTCCGGGTCGAGGGCCGCGAGGTCGCCGATCGTGCGCACCCCGAGCTCGATCAGCTGGGCCTCGCTCACCGGGCCGACGCCGGGCAGGTCACGGATCGGGAGCGGGGCGAGGTAGGCCGCCTCGCCGCCGGGGACGACGGCGACGAAGCCGGCGGGCTTCTCGGCCCCCGCGGCGACCTTGGCCACGAGGGGGGTGCCGGCCACGCCGACCGAGCAGCTGAGCCCGGTCTCGGCGCTGACCTCTGCCTGGAGGCGGCGGGCGTAGGCCGGGAGCTCTCCCAGCAGCCGCTCGCAGCCGCTGAGGTCGACGTCGAACTCGTCGATCGAGCGCGGCACGACGCGCGGGGCGCGGGCCTCGAGCAGCGCGCGCACCTGCTGCGAGAGCTCGAGGTAGAGCCCGGGGGTGCCCGCGACGAACACGGCCTGGGGGCAGAGGGTGTGGGCGTGGCGCAGGGCCTGCCCCGAGTGGACGCCGAAGGCGCGGGCCTCGTAGGACGCGCAGGCGACCGCTCCTCGGGCGCGGGGGTCGGCGCCGCCGACGCACACCGGGCGGCCCACGAGCCGCGGATCGCGGAGGCGCTCCGCGGCGACGAAGAACTGGTCGAGGTCGAGATGCATGAAGGTGGGCTGGGGCACGAACAAAATACTAACACCTGGCTCGGCCCGGCTCACGGCGCTCGCCGGGCAAAGCAACTCGGCGACCGCGTTTGCGTGGCCCAAGGAAAACACAGGGGTTAAGGCTGGACAGGGAGGGGGGCTGGAGTATTATCTGCGATTCGTCACAGGAGGTGTCTCGTGGATCTGCAGCGATGGGACCGGGCCAAAGAGCTCGTCGGAAGCACGTTCGAGCTCACCGCGCTGATTCAGAAGCGCTGCCGCGAGCTCGTGCGTGGCCGCCAGCGGAAGCTGGTCGACCTCGAGTCGCGCAACCCGATCCAGATCGCGCTGGAGGAGGTCCTGCAGGGCAAGATCCACCTCGCCCCGCCGCCGCCCGAGGAGATCGTGCAGGCGCCCCTGGAGGCGACCGGTCGCTCCACGACGCAGCCCGCCGCGACCGGCGAGATCGAGATCAAGATCGATTAGCCCCTCGCCCTCGCAGCGGAGCTGCTCGGGCGCGGTCGGCCCGGCGTGTTCGCCGGGCCGTTTGCATTGGTTGCCCTCTGAGGGAAGCTGCTTCCTGCGAGGAGCGCCATGAACCTCTCCGTGAACCTCAACAAGGTGTGCTTGCTGCGCAACTCGCGCGGGGCCAGGAATCCTTGCCCGAAGGTGGCGGCCGAGGCCGTGATCGACGCGGGCGCAGCGGGGCTGACCCTCCACTGGCGCGAGGACGAGCGCCACACCCGCGCCGACGACGTGCGCGAGCTGCGCGCGCTCGCCAAGGACCGCGGGGTGGAGTTCAACCTCGAGGGCGACACCCGCGAGGCCTTGATCGAGCTCGCGCTCGAGCTGCGCCCCGACCAGGTGACCCTCGTCCCCGTGACCCCCGGCGAGGTCACCAGCGACCACGGCTGGGACCTGCCGCGCGAGCACGCGTTGATCGCGCCGCTGATCGCGCGGCTGAAGACGGCCGGGATCCGGACCTCGATCTTCCTCGACGCCAACGCCGCCAACGTGCCCCACGCCCAGGCCACGGGGGCCGAGCGGATCGAGATCTACACCGAGCCCTACGCCCACGCCTTCGGCACCCCGCGGCAGGCGACCGAGCTCGAGCGGGTGCGCGCCTGCGCCCGGGCCGCCACCGCGCTGGGGGTGGGGGTCAACGCCGGGCACGACCTCGACCTCGACAACCTGCCGACCCTCGCGCGGGAGGTGCCCGAGGTGCTGGAGGTCTCGATCGGGCACGCGCTGTTGGCCGACGCGCTCTACCTCGGGCTCGAGGAGACCGTGCGCCGCTACGTCGCCGCGACCCGCGGCGACGCCGTGGACGCGCCGCGCACCCAGTGAGCCGAGCCCGGCCGAGCGGCCAGCGGCCCGTAGCAGGCGCAGGCGCAGGCGCTAGTCCGAGAACGTGCGTCGCAGGCTGCGCATGCGGCCGACCATGGACTGGTGGCCGAGGTTGCTCAGGTAGACCCGGCTGACCCCCAGGCCGCGCAGGCCCGCGAGGGTGCGCTCGCAGACGTCCTCGGCCTTGGCGCCGGCGGAGAACTCCTCGGTCAGCGGCTCGATCGGCACCGGGAGGAACTCCGCCAGGGTGCGCAGGGTGCGCGCGCGGGCGCTGCGGTAATAGAACACCCCGAACAGCCCGGGCAGGGTGAGCCCCTGGCGCTCGGCCTCTTCGAGGAAGGCCTCGACCTTGGGGAGGTCGTGGTGGCTCACCACCTGGGTCAGGTAGAAGTCGGCGGTGGCCTCGGCCTCGAGCAGGTAACCCACCTGGCGCGCCGGGTCCTGGTGCGGGTTGGCCCACCCGCCGAGCACGAGCTGCGGGACCCGCTCGCGGATTCGCTGGCGCAGCTCGTAGGCGTGCTCGACGCAGCGCGGGGGGCCGACGTGCCGATCCCCGCCGAGCACGCACAGCCCCTTGAACCCGGCCGAGGCGGCGCGGGCCGCGTACATCAGGCAGTAGTCGAGGGGGTGCTTGCAGGTCAAGAAGGGGACGACCCGCTCGCGGTCCTCGGGCTGCAGGTTCGCGGTCAGGTGCCCCAGGTTCTCCTCTTCGCGCTTGCCAACCGCGTTGTCGGTGAGGAACACCACCGTGTCCTGCGCGACGAGTCGCCGCAGGGTGTGGTGCATGTCGATCCAGGAGTCCATGCTCCCCGCGGTGTCCAGGTCGCTGGGCGGCGGGCGCAGCTCGGTGGCGAGCAGCGGTTCGGGCGCCGCCATGCGGGTCAAGAGACCCGAGACGTGCTTCGACGAGGGGAGGGGGCTGGGGCTCATGGCAACAGTCTAGCGGGAGACGCCCACGGGCTCGGTCTCATTCGCGGGGACGAGCTCCTCCTCGATCGGGATCGCCTCGAGCAGGCGGCGGGTCCAGAGCGCGAGCTGCACGGAGAGGGCGAGGAGCAGCGCGCCGATCGTCTGGTGCAGGGTCGCCAGCGGCACGCCCCACGCCGGATAGTCCGCCGTGTGGCGGGTGAGCAGCGCGCCCACGCCGAGGAAGAGCTGCACGCCGACCAGGATCCCGAGCGCGGAGCCGACCTTGGGGAGCACGGGGCGCTCGCTGTAGAGGCCCCAGGCACGCAGGCCGCCGCCGCCCGCGACGAGCAGCACGAGCACCGCCATGCCGATGTGGAACGAGTAGCCCTCGTGGAAGTGGCGCACCAGGCTCCCCAGGAGGAGCTGCACGGTGAGGATCCCGACCAGCCACAGGGAGAGCTGCTGGTCGAAGCCGGCGTTGGGGTGGCGCTCCGGTGGGGGGGCGCTGCGCCAGGGGGCGCTGGTCATGGCCACGACCGCCAGCAGCAAGCAGAAGAAGGCCTGGCCGGTCATGCCGTGGACGAGGGCCAGCGCGGTCTGGGGGCTCAGCAGCTCGCGGTCGGTCGTGAGCGTGAGGGTCCCCGTGACGCGCAGTCCGCCGAGGACCCCCTGCAGGATCACGAAGGGCACCGCGATCAGGGCCAGCCTGCGGACCCACCCGTGGCTGGCCTTCAGCGCGTAGCCGCCGAGGGTCAGCGTCGCCAGGCCGACCAGCGCCCCGAACAGACGGTGCGCGTGCTCGTAATAGACGCCCCCGGTCATGCGCGAGAGCGGGTAGAGGAACATGTTCGTGGTGTAGGTGTTGGGCCAGTCGGGCACCGCCAGGCCGGCGCCCTTGCTGGTCACGAGGCCGCCCACGAAGAGCAAGACCGCGGTCGCCCCCGCGGTGGTCCAGGCCAGGCGGTGCAGGACCTCGGCGGGGATCAGCGGGGCGCGGGGCGAGCGGCGGCCGAGGGCTCCCGCCGCCGCCGCGACCAGCGCGCCGAAGGGGACCGAGAGCGCGACCCCGATCTTGCCCGCGGTGTCGGCCTCCTTGAGCAGGCTGCCGAGGACGAGCAGGTTGACGGTCGCCGCGAGCGCGCCGGCTCCCGCGGCGACGGTGACGCCGCCGCGGCGACCCGCCAGGTAGCCCGCGGCGAGGAACACGCCGAGGAACACGCCGAGCAAGAGCGGGGCGCTCGGCTGGGCCCAGGCGGGGGCACCTTCGACCGCGAGCAGGCGCGCGAAGTAGCCCAGCGCCCACATGACGACGGCGGCGCCGAGGCCATGGGCCAGCGCCTGGGCGAAGCGCCCGGCCGGGGCGGGGGCGGCGGGCTCGGAGGGCGCGAGGGCGGCTGCGGGGTCGCTCGCCACTGGGGTGGAGGGGTCCTGAGCGTTCATGCCCCTCAGTATCGCGAACGCGTCCCAGAGAGTGAAGCTTCGATCCAAGTCCTGGCCCTTTCTATGTGAGGCGCTGCGCCGGTTTGGTAGGCTTCCGGCCCACGGAGATCGCATGCCCAGCGCCACCCTCAGTCGCCCGTCACGCGCCCGCAGCCTGGCGTCCACCGCGGCGGGCCTGGTCGAAATGGCCAAGCCTCGGCTCAGCAGCCTGGTGCTGTTCACCAGCGGGATCGGCTATTGGCTCGGAAGCAGCGAGGACCTCGAGCTCGGCCGCATGGCGGCGACCCTCCTGGGGGCGGCCCTCGCGGCCACCGGCGCGAACACGCTCAACCAGTGGGTGGAGTGCCCCCTGGACCTGAAGATGACGCGCACCCAAGGGCGGCCGCTGCCCTCGGGGCGAGTGACCTCGGGGCAGGCCCTCGCCTTTGGCTGGCTCACGATCTTCGCCGGCTGGCTCCTGCTCGATCAGGTGGTCAACGGGCTCGCGGCGAACCTCGCGCTGCTCGTGGCCGTGCTCTACGTCGCGCTCTACACGCCGCTCAAGCGACGGAGCTCGCTGTGCACGCTGGTCGGCGCAGTGTGCGGCGCGCTGCCCCCGCTGATTGGGTGGGCTGGCGCGGCGGGCACGCTCACGACCGCGGCCTGGGTCCTGTTCGGGATCCTGTTCCTCTGGCAGATCCCCCACTTCCTCGCGATCGACTGGTACCACCGCGAAGACTACGCGCGGGGCGGGTTCGCCATGGTCAGCAAGGTCGACCCCAGCGGGGCCATGTCGGGGCGCCAGGCCGTGATCTACTGCCTGGCCTTGCTCCCGATCAGCCTCGCCGCGACCCCCCTCGGCTTGGCGGGGCCGCTCTATGCCGCAGGGGCGTTGCTCCTGGGGCTGGGCTTCACCTGGTTGGCCTGGGCGCTGTATCGCGACCGCAGCGACCAGGCCGCGCGGCGCTTGTTCCTTGGGAGCCTGGCGTACCTCCCGCTGCTCCTCGCGCTGCTCGTGCTCGATCCGACTCGGTGAGCGCAGAGCCCGAGGGGGCCGAGGAAGAGCCTGAGGTCAGCCCGGGCGGCTCTCGGATCTATCGCCACCAGCGTCGGGTTCCCTTCGCGCCGACCGCCGGCTCGGCCGACAACGTGGAGGCGATCACCGCGCACATAGAGGCCACCGTCGGCCCGATCGCCCACGTGCTGCACGAGGTCGTGTCGGACCTCGTGCACGTCGACCTCCACGTGGTCGAGCCGAGCGAGGCGCGGCCCTACCTGCTCCTGGTCACCTCGGGCATGAGCGAGGTGCCGATGCGCGTCCCGCCCGAGGTCGACCCCTCCGGCCTCGGCTACGCCGAGCTCGCGATCCAGCTCCCCTCCGACTGGCCCATGGAGGCCAGCCTCTGGAGGGACGAGGCGAACTTCTGGCCCCTGCGCTGGCTCAAGATCCTCGCCCGGCTCCCCCATGCGTACGACACCTGGCTCGGGGTGGGGCACACGATCCCCAACGGCGACCCGCCGCGTCCCTTCGCGCCGACCACCGCGCAGTGCGGGGTGATCCTCGTGAGGGCCGGGCTGATCGCCGAGGACTTCGTCGAGCTCGAGCACGAAGGCAAGCGGATCGAGTTCTTCCAGCTCGTCCCGCTGCACGCCGACGAAATGGACTTCAAGCTCGAGCACGGCGCCGACGCGCTGTTCGCGCGCTTCGCGGAGCGTGAGCTGAGCCTGATCGTCGACCCTCAGCGACCGAGCGTGCTCGCCGACTGACGCGAGACCGAGCCTGTCTGGGGTGGGCCCGAGCAGCTTTGCTGCTAGGATTCGCGCCCGGGAGGGACGGACTCATGGGGAAGACGGTTCGCGCGTTTGGGCTGCTCGTGGTGGCGTTGGCGGTCGGCTGCTCGTCGGCGCCGCCGACCAACGACCCGCTGGTCAACTGCACGCTGTGGGTTCAGGACTCGGCGGAGTACCGCGCGCTGGCCCACCAGGCCTACAACACCGCGCGGGTGCAGCTCGAGCTCGCCCTCGAGGACAAGACCTGGAGCGCGGCCTCCGAGCAGGCCGGAGAGTTCGGAGACCTCGCCCCCGCGATCGTGCTCGACGTCGACGAGACGGTGCTCGACAACTCCTACTACGAGGCTCGCCTGGCCAAGGCCGGGCAGGAATACGAGTCGGAGTCGTGGAAGGGCTGGTGCAACGAGGCGCGCGCGACCGCGGTGCCGGGGGCGCTCGCGCTCTGTCAGCTTGCGCACGAGAAGGGGGTGGCCGTGTTCTACGTCACCAACCGCCGGGCGGAGCTGAAGGACGCCACGCGCAAGAACCTCGCCGCGCTCGGCTTCCCGCTGCGCGAGGACGTCGAGACGGTGATCCCGCGCACCGAGAGCTCGGACAAGACCGCGCGCCGGGCGGAGCTCTGCAAGGACTATCGGATCCTGCTCCTGATCGGCGACAGCGCCACGGACTTCAGCGGGGCGTTCGTGAAGCAGCCAAACTCCAGGCGCAACGACCTGGCCCACGAGCAGCGCGAGTGGTGGGGCACGCGCTGGATCGTGCTGCCCAACCCGATGTACGGCGACTGGGAGCTCAACGCCAACGGCGGCGCGCCTGACCTCGAAGCCCGGACCGCGGCCCGGCGCGCCGCGCTGCGGGGCGCGCCCTAGCGCACGAACTCCGACCCGGCCTTAGCCCGCGGTGCGGAACGGCCACCAGCGCGAAGCGCTGCTGGGGTCGCTCGGCTCGAGGGGCGCGGCGCTGACGCTCGGGCGGCGGTGGGCGCGCTCGAAGAGCAGCCCGAAGATTCGCTGGGTGTCGGCAGCGGTCAGCTTGCCGAGGGACTCGAGGATCTCCCCGAGCCAGGGGACCGGTTGGTTGCGCTCGCGGCGGAAGGCCTGGATTCGCAGGGCCTTTTCGACGTCGGCTGCGGTCACGAGCCCGAGCTCGACCGCGAGCTCACCAAATCGAAGTGGTTCGTGGGCTTCGTTCACCATGGTCCTCCTCGCCATGGCCTCCCCCTGGAGCAGTATGGCGAGGATGAAAACGGTGTGCCAGGAGGGCGGGAGATTTCCTGGCAGCTAAAGGCTTCTGGGGCAGGCCTGAGGGCGAGGCCCGCGCAGGCGGACGTCCCACAACCGACCCCACTGCGGTTCAGCCCGGGAACGGCGTTCTCGGGACCCGAGCGGTCGCGTGCTCAGCTGTCGAGGACGTCGACGTCCACGAGCCAGGCCTCGCTGCCCACGATCCAGTCGGTGCGCAGCCGGCGCGAGCCGAAGTGCGCGGCGAGGGCGGGCAGCCGGCGCTGCATGGCGATCAGGGCGTCGGGGGAGGGGCCGCCGGTGCCGTAGCGGGGGCGGACCTCTGCGAACTCGCCCCCGGCGAGGTGGGCGCGGAGCTCGATCCGCAGCGGGACCTCGAGCCAGGGGCGGACCACGAGCGAGGGCAGGTAGTCGCACTCCTGGGCGAGGCAGAGGTCTTCGAACACCCGCTGGCTGTCGAGCAGCACGTCGAGGGCCTCGACCCCGCCGTCGACCTGCAGGCTCGAGGCGCGCAGCTGCGGGCTGTCGAGGGGGGCACGGCTGCCCAGGCGAAGGAAGGCTGCGCCGATCGGCGACTGGGTCTGCGCCAGGCGCACCAGGCGCTCCAGGCGCTCGACCACGCTGTCGAAGGCCGAGAGCTGGAGGCTCGGGCGCTTGTGGGTCTGCCTCCAGCGCTCCTCGATCAGCACGTCGCGCTCGACCGCGGTCAGCTCCGCGCACCAGGCGGGGACCGCGGCCTCGCTCAGGGCGGGGAACCAGCGCTCTACGTAGGTCTCACGCAGGCGCGCGAAGCGGGCCATGTGGGCGCGCACGTAGGCGTTGGTCTCGCTCTCGATCTCTTCGCGCCACAGCAGGCGCCCCGGGACGGTCTGGATCACGCCCTCAGCGTAGCGCGGAGCGCGCAGCTTTTCTCGGGGCGCGCCGCGGAGGGCTCAGGCTGACTGCCTCCGCCTGCTTGGGGTCAGCGATCCTCGCCCAGCCACTGCGTGATCAGCGCGAGGTAGGTCGCCTGGTGCTCCTCCTCGCGCAGGCGCAGCAGGGCTTGGCTGACCGGCCGCCGCAGCTCGCTGCCCAGCGGAAACGCGATCGCGTAGTCCTGCACGTTGAACGCCCCCCCGACCAGGGTCAGCCCCTCGGCGTCGTCCTTGAGGCGGTAGCGCAGGAGGGGGCGGTCGTGCACCACCGCCTCGACGCGGTCGCCGCGGAGCGCCGTGACCGCCTCGTCCAGGGTCGCGAACTCCACGATCCGGGCCCGCCGCTTGCGCATGGAGTCGGCGGCGATCGTGTCCG
>JAGQRJ010000343.1 GCA_020425635.1 Planctomycetota bacterium
CCACCGCGAGGATCGCGAGGGGGATCGTCTTGCCGTTCACGGGAGGGGGCCGTCGCCGCGCGCGCTCACTGGTTGGTGTCGGTGGCGACGGGGTAGAAGCGGAGCTGGACGAGCTTGAGCCCGCCGTTGTCGTAGTCCCAGAAGTAGTCCTGCAGCCGCTCGTCGAACAAGGGCAGGCGCTCGAGCACGCCGTCGCCGTCGAGGTCGACCTGGACGTAGAGCAGCTCGCGCGAGACGTTGGTGAACTTGGAGCCGCCTTTCTCCCGCACGAACACGGCCGTCTCGACGCTGTAGTAGACGTCGCCCGTGACCGGATCGACCGCGGCGGGGGTGAGCGAGGCGCCTCCTCCGGGCTTGCCCAGGGCCCGGGCGAAGACGGAATACTCGGTCACGCCGTCGTTGTCGGGGTCCGGGTTGGGGAGCTGAAACGCCCCCGAGCCGTCGGTGGCGTTGGCGTCGAGGACCTGGAAGTCTGGCCCCTGCGAGAGCAGGATCCTGCTCTTGCCCTCGAGCCGGACGAAGATCCGCCGCCCGTTGTTGTCGTCCATGGCGGCCGACTTGCTCTTGGGGACCCCGATCAAGTTCAACGTGTAGTGCGCCCCGTTCGGAGCTCCGTTCCCCTTGACCCCGGGGGGCGCGCCGGCGGCGTCGGGGAGCAGCCCGGGTGGCGCCGCGCACAGCGCGGCTGCGAGGGCGCAGAGGGCGGGGATCGGACGCACGCGGCGGACGAGCACGGGGTCGCTCCTTTGGGAGGGACGTGGACCGTCGTGTCCCTCACCTTCCTCATGCCGTCCCGCCCGGCGCGTGTAACGCGTTTTTCGGCCAGGCCTCAGCGCGCGGGGAGCGGTTTGCGCGGGGGGTCGAAGCGGAGTGAGGCCACGAGCGCGTCGAAGCTCGCCTGGGGCCCGGTCCTCGCCGCTCTCTTCAGCGCGCCAGGGGCCGCGCGTCCTCGCGGAGCTCGGCCTGGACGTGCTTGTAGAGGGGTGCCTGCAGCTCGTCTCGCACGTGCTTGAACACGGGGTTGAGCTCGAGGAGCTGGGCGGAGGCCTCGACGAGCTCGTCCAGGGTCTCCTCGGGGAGGCCGAAGGTCGTCTCGACCCCGAGCAGGCGCTCGCGCTGCACCGGGTCGGGGAGGTCGTCGAGGTCGACCTCGATGTAGTGCACCTCGGGGGCGTCGCCGTCCTCGGGGATCACCCCCCGCGCGCAGAGCTCGGCCAGGAGTCGGGTCTGATCGTCGGCGCGGCGGTCGATCGCCGCGTCGAGCCCGTAGACGAGGGCCGTCCCCGCGCCCGGCGCTTGGGACGAGGCGCTGAGGTCTTCGGGGACCCGGTTGCGCGCGTTGACCACCACGAACACGACCCGCTCGACCTTGCCGGCCACGATCAGGTCGTGGATCGCGCCGCGCTGGTAGGACTCGAGCACGTAGCCCAGGCCGAGGTTGTCGACGAGCCCGCCGTCGATCAGGTGCACGTAGCGCGCCTGGGGGGTGTTGTAGTTGCGGAACGCGACCGGGGTCAGGAGCACGGGGAACGCCGCCGACGCCGCCACCGCGCGCGCGAGCTTGATCGGCGAGAGCGAGGAGCCGAGGGTGTCGAACTGGTCTTGGGTGAACTCGAAGCGCTTGCCCTCGAGCATGTCGGTGGCGTTGAGCACGACGAAGGGTCGCCCCTTGCTCTGGAGCGAGGCGTAGGTCAGGTCCTCGAAGATCGTGCGGTCGTAGAGCTCGCTGGCGAGGTCGCTGCGGTTGAACCAGGGCGAGCAGATCCGCACGAAGTTGTAGGGGCAGAGCGCCGCCTCCCAGAACGTCTCCATGCCCAGGTCGCGTTGGAGCACGGTCTCGCGGAAGTTCGCGAGGAACTTGCGGTGCCCGAAGGCGCCCAGGTAGGCCGCCGGGAAGGAGCCGCCCGAGGCGGAGGAGATCACGTCGACCTCGTCGGCGAGCGTCCTCCCCCCTGAGATTCGCGTCTCGGCCAGGGTGCGGACCACCCCGTAGGCCATGGCGCCCGCGCGCGCGCCTCCGCCCGAGAAGGTCACGCACACCAAGGTCGCGTCGGTGTTGGCGGGGCCGGTCGCCAGGGTCTCGAAGCGGTAGCCCATGGAGGAGTCCAGGGGCATGTCCAGCGGGGCGTTCACGGGGTAGTGCGCGCAGGCAGGGGCGAGCAGGAGCAGCAGGAGCGAGAGCGAGCGTCGTGGCATAGGGCTCCCAGCACTCTAGGTGAGCGGGCACGCCGACGCCACACACTCGGACAGGTTGTGTGTCCGGCCAATGCAGCGGGGGCAGCCAGAGGGTCTCTTGGGGACCGCGGGCTACCCCTCGTCGACCTGGCGGCTGAACTCCATGAGCAGGCCGGTGACGGTGCGGAGCATGGTTTGCTCGCCGGGTTCGCGCTCGCCGACGAAGGAGAACTCGCCGTCGGCGAGGCGCAGCATGCGGTAGACGGCGTCGGCGTCGCGGGCGGCGCCGAACTGGGCCCACTGGGGGCGGCCGCGCTCGAAGGCGAGCAGGCCGCGCTCGCGGCCCGTGATCACGCGCAGGGTGCCGGTCTTCTCGTTGAACTCGATCTGCTGCAGGACCTCGCTCAGCGCGACGTCGCTCAAGGTGCCGTGCATGGCCTCGACCGCGAAGCCCGGGATCCGGAAGGGGAGGGTGTCGGCGTGCTCGCCGACGGGGTCGTCGTCGCGCACGATGATCATGTAGGGCCCGATCGCGATCACGTCGCCGGGCTGGAGCTCGCAGGTCGCGCGGTGGACCTTCTCGCCGTTGACGAAGGTCCCGAAGGTCGAGCCGTCTTCGAGGCTGATCCGCCCGTCCTCGCAGCGCACCTCGGCGTGGATCCGCGAGACGCCCTGGTGGGGGAGGACCACGTCGCAGGTCTCCTCACGCCCGAAGGAGAGCACGCCCCCCGGCACCACGGGCACGGGCTCGAGCGGCTCGCACTCGAGCCAGGCGACGGCGAGGTCGATCGAGCTCTCGCTGGGCATGGAGTTGACGTTGGGGGTGCGGAGGTCCTCGAGGTCCACCGAGCGCAGGACGGCGGTGCTGTAGCGATCGGACTGCTCCCGGGCGAGGACGGCCTGGGAGGGGACCTCGAAGGGAAACTGGACCTCGAAGGCCTTGCGGGTGGGGCGGTCGATCACTCCCCGGGCCGAGATCAGCTGGGTGAAGGTGCCCTCGATCCCTTGCTGGACGTAGCCCTTGAACGCGGCGAGGTACTGCGACATGGTCTCGCGGTCGCTCAACCCGAGCCACACGACCTCGCGCGAGACTTGCCGCGCGTGCTCCAGTGCCTTGTCTCGATCCACCCGCGGCCCGATCCGTGCAGGGAGTGTGGCCGCGGCGGGCAGGCAGCGCAACGCGGCTTCCCTGCGGCGAGAACCAACACGACGACGGGCGAGACCGTCTCACCCGTCGTCGTTGGTCGGTTTAGGAAGGTGAAGAAACGTTAGAAAGGGTTGAAGCGTTCGAAGGTGAGTGCAGCGGGCCTGTTCAAGCCACCTGGAGCGGCGTGCGCCCGCTGAGGTTGGCGCGCACGTAGCGCTCGGGCCGCAGCCCGACCTCGGGGACGGGGCGGGGCTTCCAGGTGACCTTCACGGTCTCGGAGGGCGCGATCATGAGTCGCTCGCGGCTGCTCGGCCGGCGAATGTAGGTCGTCTTGCCGTGGATCAGGATCTCGAGTTGGGCCCGGGGTCCGCTGACCCGCAGCACGCCCGAGCAGTGGCCTTCGGCGAGCAGGCGCGTGAGCGCGGGGAGGTCGCTCGCGGGCAGCGCCCCCGTGAGCCCCACGCAGGCCTCCCAGCCCCAGGTCGGGGTGCGGGTGGGGATCGTGCAGTGCTTGCGCAGGCGCTCGAGGCGCACGACGAGGGTCCGGCGGGCGATGAACCCGCGGGGGGTCTGGTTCTTGAAGCAGCGGAAGCTCCCGCGATCCCAGCGGCAGACCGCGATCATGCGCTTGTTGCCGCGGAGCTCTTCGCGTTTGCGCAGGCGACGCAGGCGCGCGCTGGAGCGCGGCCCGGTGGCGGGGCGGGGCTTGGGCAGGGGGAACAAGATCAGCCCGCCTTGGAGCACGAACAGCGCGGACTCGTCGCCGCGGCGCACGCGGACCGTGCCTTCCCACTCGGCGCCGTGGAGCAGTTGAATCAGGTCCGCGATCGAGATCGCCGTGAGATCGCCTGCGAGTTGCATGCACCACCTTGCTTCCAGGGGGCTGCCTGGGAGCCCCGTCGCGCGCGCAGCAAGCGCTGCTCGCTTCACCCTCTTCATGGGCGGCGCGGGGCGGTGTGTAACAGCTGTGTCGTGGACGAACGCGAGATTTCTGCGCGCGAGGGGGACAAGGGCCTTTCCCCCAGGGGGTTACGTCGCATGCGCGGGGCGCGATTTTCGCCCACACGGGCGCAGGGGCGGCCGCGGGCCGCCCCTGCGCGGGGTGTTCGGGTGTCTGCTGCCGCTCAGGCGGGGACGAGCTCGAGCTCCTTGACCTCCTCGGGGAACTCCTCCTTCAGCCGGCGCTCGACGCCGCCGCGCAGCGTCGCGATCGAGCTGGGGCAGGTCCCGCAGGCGCCTTGGAGGCGGACCTGCACGGTGCCCTCGGTGTAGCCCACGAGCTGAATGTCGCCGCCGTCCGCCTGCAGGAAGGGCGCGACGTCGGAGCGAATGAAGCTGTAGAGGCGCTCCTCGAAGCTGCCTTCGGCGTAGTTGCCGCCGGCGCCGGCGGTGCTCGTCGGGCGCTCGAGGCCTTCCACGATCTCCTTGGCGGCGGGCAGGATCTGGTCCCAGGGGGTCTCGGGGGCCCGGGTCACGGTCACGAAGTCAGCGAGCTCGAACACCTGCACCACGCCGGGGATCGCGAGCAGGGCGCTCACGTGCTTGGGCTGGCCCTCGCTGTCTGCGAGCCAGGTCTTCGACTCGTCCATGCGCTGGAAGGCGAGCACGAACTTCATGGCGTCGGGGTTGGGGGTCGGCTCGGTGCGCAGCAGCACGCGGTTCTTGGCGGGGCGCTTGCCGCCGGTGAGGCTGAAGCCGCTGCTCGCGCCCTGCACGAGGTAGTCGATCTTGAGCCCTTCGATCACCTCGGCGTAGGTCGACTCGATCACGAAGGCGATCCCTTGGGTCTCGAAGCTCGAGTCTCCGCTGGTGGCGGAGTCCAAGGACAGGCCGAACTTGCCGTCGTCTTCGACGAGCAGGCGGACCACGGTCTCGGCGGGCTCCTCCTTGAGGTACTCGTCGAGCTTCTCTTTGGCGATCGGAGTGAGGGTCACGGTGGGCATACAACCTCCAGACGGGCCGGAGGATAGCACGGGGCTCGGGCGGCGCAAGAGATATGGCTCTCGATTGGGGCTATATGTCATTAACCCCTTGGCAGGGCCGAATGACGGAACCTGGGCGCGCGTCGGGGGGTGGTGTCGATGCGTTCGCGACGGCGTTGGATCCGGGCTAGAGTGCAGGTATCGCGGGAGGACCTATGAAACTGCTTCGCTTGTGCGCCCTGGTGGCGGCGGGTGGCTTGTTCGCTGCTGCCCCGAGCTTCGCCCAGCTGACCCCTACGGGGACCTACGAGGAGGAGCTGAAGC
>JAGQRJ010000344.1 GCA_020425635.1 Planctomycetota bacterium
GCCGCCGCGAGCGAGGCGCAAGCGACAGTGTGTACCCGGCCGCAGGCCGGGTCTCACTGTCTTAAGCAACACTGCTGGCCGCACTTCGAATCCACGAGCGGAGCGAGTGGTGAGGAGTGCGGGCTAGCGCCCCGCGTCGTCTGCGGCGGTCACGACCTCTTCGTCGCGCAGCCGGGGGGTGCGGAAGCGCTCGGGGAACTTGGCCATGGACGGGGTGTAGAACCCCCGCACCTGCTCCATGTCGGCCTTCACGTCGCCGGTCGGATACAGCAGCGGGCCGACCCCGCCGCGCTTGCGGGTGAAGTCGAGGTAGCCGAGCGCGACCGGGACGCCGGCGGCCAACGCGATCCGGTAGAACCCCGACTTCCAGTAGTCGTCGCCCCCCGAGCGCGTGCCCTCGGCGGACACGGTCACGATCAGCCGCTCGTGGGCCGCGAAGGCCTCGGCCACCTGCTGCACGAGGTTGTTGCGCTTGCTGCGGTCGACCGAGATCCCGCCCAGGGCGCGAAACAGGAGCCCCTGCGGGAAGCGAAACAGGCTCGCCTTGCCGAGCCAACGCAGGCGCACGTTCATGGCGTAGCTGACCGCGATCATGAACGGGAAGTCCCAGTTGCTGGTGTGCGGCGCCGCGATCATGACGAACTTCGGGATCGGCGGCGGGTCGCCGTCGACCTTCCAGCCAAAGGTCCACAGGAAGAGCCGCCCGATCGCCCGACGGATCACGACTCACCTCCGCACGACGTCGTGCGGTTGGCGCGGCGAGGGCTCGCGACGAGGTGCATGGGAACTCCTGGCGGCCGCCCGGGGGCAGGCCCATGGGCGATCGCAGAGGATAACGCGTCCCCGGCCCCAGGGGGCCTCCCGCGAGCGATTTGCCCACACGGACCGAAGGCTTGCGGGTCCGCTTCTCGGCGTCGGCGTCTCCAGCTGGCCGACCGCAGCAGACGCGGAGAACCGTGGCTGGCACACGCGCGCCCGTGTGGGATCCTGAGCTGCGCAAGCAAGAAGGAGGACCCCATGCCCCGCTCGTTCCTGGCGCTGATCTGCGTCGCCGCCTTCGCGGGTTGCCCCGCCGCGGACCCCGCGCAGACCCCCGCCGAGCCCGCCACGCCCGCCGCGCCCAGCGCCGACACCCCGGCCCCGGCCGTCGGCGGCAGCCACGCGGAGCCCACGACCCAGGTCTACGACGTGGTCTGCGGCTGCCAGCTCGAGGCGGTCGGTCACTGCGGCGAGTACGCCAAGGTCGACGGCGCCTTCGTGGAGATCGTGGGCGACCACGGCCTGGGCGAAATGCCCTTCTGCGGCAAAGAAGGCCTCAAGGCCGAGATCAGCGGCCACGCCTCGCAAGGCAAGCTCCACGCGCACTCGGTCAAGATCGTCGAGTAGCGGCCCGACCTGCAGTTGGCCTCGCGCCGGCGCCCGCCGGGCGGGTAGGATCGAAGCGTCATGCCCAACGCACCCCGCGTCCTGCCTCGCCTCGAAGCCCCCGACCCCGCGCCCCGCACGCCAGCAGACCTGCGACGGGTGGGGATCGACCCGGACTTCTGGTACCCCGTGGCGCAGAGCGCCGAGCTCGCTCCGGGCAAGACCCTCGCCAAGGCCTTCGCGGGCGAGCCGATCGTGCTCGCGCGCCCCGAGCGCGGCGGCGTGTTCGCGCTGGAGGACCGCTGCGCGCACCGTCAGGTGCCCCTCTCCGCAGGCGAGGTGTGCGGCGACCGGCTGAAGTGCTGCTACCACGGCTGGACCTACGACGCCGCCGGGCGCTGCGTCGACGTGCCCTACCTGGACGCCAACCCCAACGGCGTGCGCAGCTACCCCTGCCGTGAGGCGGGCGGCTTGATCTTCGTGTTCCCCGGGCGGGCCGAGCGCGCGGGAGAGGTCGCCTTCCCCGCGCTGCCCCTCGACCCGCGCTACAAGGTCCTGACCCTCGACTACCGCGTGAACTGCCACTACTCGTTCATGCACGAGAACCTGATGGACATGAACCATCAGCACCTGCACCGCGGGCTCATGGGCAAGATCCGGGCGAAGCTGCTCGACCTGCGCAGCGGCGAAGACTGGGTCGAGGCCGACTACACCTTCGAGCGCACCGCCGGGAGCCAGAACTGGGGCGAGCGCTTCATGCTCGGCTGGCGCAAGGCTCCCTCCGTCGAGCGGGGTCACGACCTCATGACCGTGCGCACGGGCTACCCCTACCAGACGCTCAAGTTCTGGACCGCGGAGGGCGACGAGCCGGCCCTCGACCTGTGGAACGCCTACGTGCCGGTCGACGCCGCCCAGCGCGTCAACCACCAGTTCGGGCTCATGGCCGTGCGCCGCCCCTCGCTGCCCGGGGTGATCCACCTCTTGTGGCCCGTGATCAAGCGCTTCACGGCGGGGATCTTCGCGGAGGACCGCTGGATCGTGGAGCGCGAGCAGGCCGCCTACGAGCGGCAGCAGGGCGACCACAACCAGGAGGTCTTCCCCGCGATCCTGCGCCTGCGCGAGGTGCTGCGCGCCCGCGGCGTGCCCCTCGCGGACGAGCCATGAGCGGCGCCGACCCGGCCCTGCTCGCCGGCCTGCGCCTGCTGCGCGCGCGCGCGTGGTTCGAGGCCCACGAGGCCCTCGAGGACCTCTGGCGCGAGCACCCCGAGGGGCAGCGCCGCGAGGCCTTGCAGGCGCTGATCCAGCACGCGGTCGCCCTCGAGCACCTCGCGCGCGGCAACGCCCTCGGCGCCTTCAACGTGTGGTCGCGCGCCAAGGCGCGGGCGAAGAAGCTCCCAGGCGAGCTCGAGGGGATCGACCTCGCCGGCTGGGGGGCCGCGCTCGAGCGCTTCTACGCCGAGGTCGACCTCGCCCAACGCGTGCGCGGCCAGCTCGAAGGGGGCGTCGCGGCGGGGGAGGCGCACATCGAGCTCCCGCCCTTGCCTCCCGCGGCGACCTGGCCGACCCCCCCGCTGAGCGAGGAGCTCGAAGCGCAGCTTTGAGGCGCTGAGGGACCGAGCCGCGCTCAAGGGCCGCAAGGACTTACCCAATGGGTCACGTTGCTCCGCCCGCCCGGCAGTGGTACGGTGGACCCGGTGCCAGGGGTCGAGGTCGAGATCCACCCAGAGCTGGCCGGACGCGATCGAACGAACCGAAGACGCAGCACAGCCCCAGGGTCGTGTGACCGAAAACCTCCCGTTCATCGAGATCACGGACATCATCCAGTCCCTGGCGAACAAGCGTTCGACCGGCACGCTCGAGTTGAGCCGCGACGGTGAGCCGACCACCTACCTGTTCTTCCGCGAGGGCATGATCCAGCACCTCAAGGCGCCTCGCTCCCAGGTGATCCTCGGCAAGGCGCTCTACCAGCTCAACCTGATCGACGAAGCCGACTACGAGCTCACCCTCTCCGACTATGCCCAGACCGGGCGGCGCTACGGCGAGGTCCTCGCCGAGCTGGGCCTGGTCAGCGAAGAGGGGCTGCGGCAGGCGCTCAGCTTCCAGGCCCGCGAAGACCTGCAAAACGTGCTCACCTGGAAGCAGGTCCAGACCCGCTTTCACGGCAGCTCCCAGCCGCTGAGCGACGTGTTCTCCGAGTCGGACCTCGAGTTCGAGCTGCAAATGGGCGGCATGAGCCTGCTCATGGAGGCCGCGCGGCGCGAAGACGAGTGGAGCCTCGTCCGCGAGCACATCCCGCACGAAGACGACGTGCTGCGCCTGTCTGCGCCGGGCGCGATCAAGGCCGAGGACCTCGAGGTCCGGATCACGCTCTTGATCGACGGCTACCGCTCGGCCTACGAGATCGCCGACGCCGCCCCCTGCAACACCCTCGAGTGCCTGCACCAGCTCGCCGAGCTCGTGCGCGAGGGCAAGCTCGTGACCCTCGAGCCGCTGGAGCTGATCGAGCTCGGGCACGAGGCCGAGCTCGACGACGACCACGAGAAGGCGCTCAAGCTCTATCAGCTGGCGCGCTCACGCGGCCAGGACGGCTTCGACCTCCGCCGGCGGATCGCCCGCGCCCACCACATGCTCGGCCACAAGCAGGAGGCCCTCGAGCGCTGGCTCGAGGTCGCCGAGCGCTGCGCAGAGGCGGAGCGCGCCGACCTCGCGATCGCGACGCTCAAGGAGGTGATCGAGCTCTACCCCACCGACCTGCACCTCCGCCAGCGCCTGGTCCCCCTGCTCGTCGCCAACGCGGCCAAGGCCGACGCCGCCCTCCAGCTGCGCAACCTGATCGCGCTCGCCGAGACCAACGGCGAGAGCCCGCAGCTCTTGACCGACCTCATGAACCAGCTGCTGGAGCTCGACCCCAGCGACCGCCCCACGCTCAAGGCCCTGGCCACGCTGCACCGCGAAGAGGGCGACGGCGTCCTGGCCATGGGCCGCCTCGACGAGCTCGCGACCCTCGAGGTCGAGGCGGACCGGCTCGAGGAAGCGATCCTCGCCTACCGCGAGATCCTCGAGATCGACCCCGAGAACCTCAACGCTCGCTTGCGGCTCGCCGAGTCGTACGCGGGGCTCGGGTCGACCGACGACGCCGTGGCCGAGTACCGCGGGCTCGCCGACATCCTCTACAACTCCGGCCTGATCGCGAACTCGATCAACTGGCCGTTCTTGATCCGGGTCTACGAGTCGATCGTGGAGCTCGAGCCCAGCTCGACCCCTGCCTGGGAGTGGTTGGCCAAGGCCTACATCGAGAACAACCAGCGCGACCTCGCGATCAGCCGCTACCTGGGCATGGCCCAGAGCCTGCGCCCCACCCCTGGGGAGCCCCCTTCCCCCGCGCTGATCTCGCCCCTCGCGCGCGTGGTCGAGCTCGACCCCACCCGCCTCGAGGTCTGCTACGAGCTCGCGCACACCTACCTCGCCCTCGAGATGCGCGTCGAAGCCGGCCGCACCCTGCGCCAGCTGGCCGAGGAGGCGCTGCGCCAGGAGGACGTTCCCAAGGCGCGCTCGGCCTACCAGGAGGCGATCGAGATCGACCCCTTCGACCTCGTGAGCCGCCGCGGCATGGCGGCCCTGCACGAGCTCCAGGGCGACCTCGACCTCGCCTTCGGGATCTGGCTCCTGTGCGCCGAGCTCTGCCAGCGGGTGGGCCTGCTCAGCGAGGGCCGCTCCGACGCGCGCCGCGCGCTCGCGATCAGCGCCTCGGACCCGCGCGCGCTCAAGGTCAGCGCCGCCCTCGAGGCCCTGGCCGAGGAACCCCAAGCCGCCGCCGCGCTGCTCCTGCGCTACGCCGAGATCATGCACGAGCGCGAGAACTCCGGCCTGGCCCTGGAGGCGATCGCCCAGGCCCGACGCCTGGACCCCGCGCGCGTCGCCCGGCACCCGCTGCTCAGCCTGCTCTCGACGGGGAACACCCCGCGCAGCGGCGCCCCTCTGCGCTAGGCTCTGTCCGCAAACTCAGGTAATGGCCTCGCGCCGCACTCGTCGTCGTCCGACAAGGCGGGAGCCGGTCCGAGCGTAATGGGTTTACGTGGCCGGCGACCAACGCAGTCGGCGGCGACGA
>JAGQRJ010000051.1 GCA_020425635.1 Planctomycetota bacterium
ATAGAAGGTGGCAGCGGAGCAGGGCTCCAGCGCACTTCACGAGCCGACCAACCAGCCTTCGAGATCGAAGAGAGCGACTATCGAAAATCAGGCATTGACAAGAGTGGCCCCATAGAAGGGGCGAAGCTTGTCTTCGCCCGTGCCTTTCTCCCCACGGCCTCGGTCTCGGTCTCGGGAAGAAGGCGACGCGCGGGACCGCGACCGCGGGCGGAGGCAAGCTCCGCCCCTACGGCTGGCGAGGCCAAGACGCGCCGCGGGCGAAGGCCTGCGGCTTGGTGGCCAAGGCGCGCCGCGGGCGAAGGCCTGCGGCTGGGTGGCCAAGGCGCTGCGGGCGAAGGCGCTGCGGCTAGCTGGCCGACTCCTCGAAGTGGGGCTTCTGGTTTTGGATCCAGTGGCCGAGGAGTCCGCCGAAGTGGGCCTTGAAGGCGCGGTGTTCGTGGGCGGGGAAGATGTCGGCGATCGTGGTCTCGAGGATCTTCTCGAGCTTCTCCGACTGCATGAAGTCGTACATCGCGCGGTCGAGGCCGGCGAGGTTGGTCTCGCGGAACTCCTCGAAGGCCTCCTTCTCGAAGTGCTTGTCGGCCAGCGCCTCGTAGGCCACGAGCTTCTCCTCGTAGGTGCGCTCGGAGTCGGCGACCTCGAAGTAGGGGTCGGGGTTGATCCCGATCTTCATGGGGCGCTCGCTGATCAGGCAGTAGAGCGACCAGCTCAGCAGCGCCTTCATGGCCCAGGGGAAGTAGTAGTGCAGGCTCGTGATCGCCACGTCGGGGCAGGCGTTGGCGAAGTCGATCGGCCACACCTTCCCGTCCTTGTGGATCGTCTCGCAGGAGTTGAAGTCCCAGCGGAAGAAGGCGTTGATCAGCTTGGTGATCGTGCGGACCTCGCGCCCCTCCTTCTCGCTGAGGAAGCCGTGCTCGATCGAGTAGCGCGCGTGGTGCGGCTTCTCGGGGTTGAACTTGAGGCTCGCCACCTGGGGCCCCACCGCCAGCGAGCGGGTGAACACGTCGTAGTTGTCGAGGCCCTGCTGCAGGTGCATGAGCGTCTGCTGCGAGGCGTCGTAGGCGCGGATCAGCCCGGCCGGGTCCTTGATCTTGGTGACCCCGCGCCAGCCGCCGCCGTCGAAGGGCTTCATGAACAGCGGGTAGCCGATCTTCTCGGCGATCGCCGGGAGGTCGAACAGGTCGTGGTAGCGCTTGGCGGTGCGCGCGAACTTCTCCTGATACTCGGCAGGCGCGTTCTTCTGCGGGATCAGCCAGGTCTCGGGAATGTGCAGCCCGAGGCGGATCATGGCGCAGTAGGCCGAGTGCTTCTCCATGCTCTGGAAGGTGAACGGGTTGTTCAGGAGGTAGGTCTGGTCGACCATGGCCGCCTTCTTGAGCCACTCCCGCGGGGTGAAGTGCCAGTAGGCGAGGCGGTCGATCACCACGTCGTACTTGCTGGGGTCGCGCAGCGAGAAGGGGTCGATCCGCAGGCGGCGGATCGCGACCTCGTAGGTCTTGCCCTTGTATTCGAAGCGGTTGCCGAGCTGCTCGAGGAGCCCCTCGATCGCGTCGGGCCAGTCGAGCTCGTCGCCGACGAGGAGTCCGATCGTCTTCTTAATCGTGGTCATTCGACTTCACCGAGGTATTTGGGCAGCAGAGTGCGCCAGGTGGGCCAATCGTGGTCGTATTCGGGGCCCCAGGGGTCGACCCGGTTGGGGACGCCCTTGGCGCCGAGGAGTCGGGCCATGGTCCAGTCCTGCGCCGGATCCTCCCAGCGTCCGCCGCCGTGCGCCATGAGCACGAAGCGCTTGCGGAGCTGCTGCAGCTGGGGGCTCTCGCCGAGGCGCGGGAGGTACTGCAGCGGCGAGGAGAAGTAGAAGTTGGGCAGGCTCGGGGGCAGCGGGTTGCCGTGGGCGTCCTTGATGAAGCGCTCCACGTCGTAGGTCCCGCTCATGCAGATCGCCTGCTTGAACACGTCGGGGTGCCGGCAGATCGAGGCCATGGCGTTGAAGGCGCCGATCGAGGCGCCGGCGACCACGATCTCGATGTCCGGGGTCTCGCAGTCGGTGCGGATCGCGGGCACGACCTCGCGGTAAATGTAGGCGTCGAACTGGTTCTGCAGCCAGGCGCAGTGTCGGTGCCCCATGTCGCGGTCGCCCCAGGTGCGCGCGGCCAGGCTGTCGACCGAGTAGACCTTGATCCGCCCGGCCGCGATCAGCGGCTCGAGCACGCGGATCATGAGCATGCGCTCGATCTCTTCGGCGTCGCCGCCCGCCGTGGGGAACAAGAGCACGGGCCGCCCCATGTGACCCCAGCGCACGAGCTGAGTGTCCTGGTGAACGCGCCGCGAATACCACGAAGCCTTGAGTTTCACGCCTGCATGCCTGCCTTACTCGTAGACCTTCCACAGGGGGCCCGGGAACAGCCACGAGAGCCCCTCCCTGTATCGGTCTCGCCAGTTCTCCCAGTTGTGTCCGTCGCGCGCCTCCACGAAGCGCACCTGGATCCCGCACTTCTGCAGCAGCGGGACCAGCGAGCGGTTCTCGTAGATCAGCGACTCGTAGACCCCGCAGCTCATGAAGATCGACTCCGCCGGGCGCCCGGGGGCCTCGCGGAACTCGTTCATGAAGTCCACCACGGGGTCGAAGGCCGCGCCGCGGTGGTGGGTGCCAATGTCGGTGAACGCGAAGGAGCCCGACTGCAGGAACAGGTTGCCGAACACCCCGGGGTAGCGCCACGCGGTCGAGAGGCTGGCGACGCCGCCGAAGCTCGCGCCCATGAGGCAGCGCGAGGCGGGGCGGTCCTCGATCGGGAACGCGTCGCACACCGCGGGGAGGATCTCGTTGACCACGTGGTCCGCTTGTCGCGGGTCGGCGGCGTACTCGCGCAGGCGATCGCGGGGGTCCGAGAACGCCACGATCATGGGCGGGATCTCGAGCCGGTGGATCAGGTTGTCGAGCACCGTCTTGGCCGCCGAATAGCGCAGGTAGTCGCTGCCGTCGTGCAGGATCAGGAGCGGGTAGCGCCGGGTCTCGCGGAAGCGGGCCGGGAGGTAGATCTGCAGCGGCCGGTGGTCGCCGAAGGCCTCGCTGTGCAGGTCGAGCTGCTGGAGGGTCCCCTCGCGGGTGTCGGCCTGGGGCAGCGTCCAGTCGGGGCGCTCGTAGCCCTCGGTGGTGCACACCGAGTTGGCGCCGTAGGGGTCGCGGGCCTTGAGCGGGTTGAGCGGATCCCGGATCAGGATCGTGTTCTCGCCGTAGTCGACGGCGAGCTTGTACTCGATCCGCGAGGCGGTGCGCAGGTCGACGGTCAGGTACCAGAGGTCGGTGCCCTGCACCCGGTGGAAGCTCTGCGAGCTCGCGAGCCCGAAGATGAAGTGCTGCCAGCGCACCCCGTCGGCGTTGCCGCGGAACACGAAGGTCGCGCGGTCGCCCTCGCGCAGCGGGAAGGGGCGGTTCGCGTTGATGAAGTTGTCGACGGCCTCCGGGCTCGGGGTCCCGTCGGCGAGCAGCTCGCGGATCGCGGGGGAGGCCTTCATGGGGCCACCATGCCGGCCAGCTTGCCGTGGGTGGTCAGCCTGCGGGCCGGGCCGATCGAGGACCAGGTCTGCCCGTCCCAGTGGATCCCGCAGCCCTCGTCGAGGGCCACGCAGGAGGCGGGGGCGAAGCGGCCGGCGAGGATCTGCACGCGGACCTTGTCGCTGAGCTTGAGTCGCGTGCGCGCGTGAGGAAGGGCCACGACCTGCGGGGCCAGGCCCAGCCCGTCGTCGTAGACCTCGGCGTTGCCGGGGCCCTGGGGGGGGCTGTCGTGGAAGAGCACGATCCGCTCGCAGAGCACCATGGCCCCCGCCGACCAGGCCACGATCGGGGTGTCGCCCACGATCGAGCTGAGCTCGAACAGCGTGAGCTGATCGAGGAGCACCCCCACGTGTCCGCCCGCGATCAAGAGCGCGGAGCTGCCCGCGAGCAGCTCGCGGAGCTCCTCGCGCGCGGCGACGACCGCGGGGCGCGCGACCGGGTCCCAGAGCTCCTGGAACGCAGCGTGGATCCCGCGGATCTGGGTCATGTAGTGCGCGTCGAGCTCGGCCACCGAGAGCAGGGCGTGGGCGCGCTCGGCGGGCAGCAGCTCCATGCGCGAGACCTTGAGCTGGTGCAGGCGCCGCACCGAGTCGAGGAGCGGGGCGAGTCGACGCTGGTAGAAGGTCTGGGCCACGCGCAGGCGGTCGTTGCGGTCGGTGAGCGCCTGCGAGAGCGCACGGTCTTCGTTGAGCACGGCCTCCATGCGCCGGTGGAGCCCGAGGTTCAGCGTCTCGCGCTGGCAGTGATCGCGGAGGTCGTCGACCTCGTCCTCGCGCTCCTCCCAGCCGCCGGTGATCACGGCGAGCGGACCGTCGATCTCCCGCTCGTCGAGCACGGGCTTGACGATCGGGCGCAGGCGTTGGGGTCCGAGGAGGGTGACGGAGGGCATGGTCAGGACGCGTAGAGCTGGACGTCGGTGCCGAAGCGGTCGGCCAACGTGAGGCAGGATTGGAGGTCGGGGTGGCGCACGATCGCGTAGCCGTCGGAGATCAGGGTCTGCAGCCAGTTGCGGCGCTGCGCGCCGACGGGGAGCAGGTCGAGGCAGGCCACGTGCTGGCCGTAGCGCGCGAGGTAGGTCCCGAGGCCCGTGATCCGCCGGATCGTGCCCTGACCCTGGGCGCGCTTGAACACGACGGCGGCGTTGTAGCGCCGGTTGAGCGGCTCGCTCAGGCGCCCGTAGCACACGGCCTCGGCCCAGCCGCGGTAGAGGTCGGCGTCGTGGACGAAGTTCATTTGGTCGATCAACCGGGCCCCGCCGACGCGGGCGCCGATCTCGCCGAACACGACCTCGCCGTCGTCCTTGAGGAACCACTCCATGTGGGTGAAGCCGGCCTCGAACTCGAGGGCCTGCAGCACCTTCAGGCCCATGGCGCGCCCGCCCGCGAGCTCGGGCGCGTCGGGGTTGCGCAGGGCCACGACCTGCGGGCTGATCCACTCCACGGTGCGCGCGATCAGCGGCTTGGGGCGGTACCAGGCGATGTTGTAGAACAGCGGGCGCCCGCCCGCGCAGATCGAGTCGAAGGTGAACTCGCGCCCCTCGATGAACTCCTCGACGCTGACCGTGGGCACTCGGCGCACGAGCTGGAGCACGCGCTCGAGGTCGGCGCGGTCGTCGACGCGGTGGGTGTCGGCGGAGCCCGCGCCGGCGATCGGCTTGATGCACAGCGGGTAGCCGATCCGCTCGGCCGCCGCGCGGATCGAGGCCTCGTCGCTGCACGCGGCGTGGCGCGGGGTGCGGACCCCGGCCGCGTCGAGCTTGCGCTTCATGAGCTCCTTGTCGCGGAAGGGGAGCGCTTGCGCCACGCGCAGCCCGGGCACGCCCAGGGCCTCGCGCAGCTTGGCGGCGAGGAGCACGGTGGGCTCCCACAGCGTCTCGACCCGGTCGAAGCTCACCCCCGCGGCCTTGACCTCGGCCACGATCTCCTTCAGCGCGCGGTCTTCGTCGAAGAGCGAGGACACGCGCACGTAGTTGGTGAGCGCGGCCTTGCAGCGCTCGGGGAGCGCCTCCTTCGGGTGCTCACCGACGCCCACGACCTTGGCGCCGACGGCGGCGAGGCCCTCGGTGAAGTAGGTCATTTCCACGGGGAAAGACGGACTGATGAACAAGACACGTGGTGCCACGGCTAACCCGCCTCGACCCGGACCTGGGTCACGATCGTCTGCAGGGCCTCTTGTACCACCTCGGTGCGGGGGTGACGCACGATCACGTAGCCCTCACCTTCGTAGCTGCTCGAGCGCGCCTGCCCCATGCGCGGGAGTTTAACCTCGACCACGAGCGGTCCCACCGCCGCCTGGGCCCGCTCGAGCCCACGCACCGCGGTGATCCGGTCGCCCTGCCCCTGCCCGCGCAGGTAGGCCGCCCCCGCAGCGTACTTCCGCTCCGGGGCCTCGAAGGTGTCGCCGATCACGAGCTTGGCCCAGGCGCGGTAGAGGTCGGCGTCGTAGGCGTAGCTCATGAGGGTCGTGATCTGGGCGCCGGGAGGCCGCGCGGCGACCTCGGAGACCACCGCCCGCCCGTCGTCGCGCTGGAACCACTCCATGTGGCTGAGCCCGGTGGTCATGCCCAGCGCGGCCAGCGCCTGGCGACCGGCGCGGCGGATCGGCTCGAACTCGGGCCCCCCGACCTCGCGGGGCAGGAGCACGGTCCACTGGATCCAGTCGTTCTGCAGGACCTCGAGCGGCGAGGGCGTGTAGCGCGAGACGCTGGCCCACACCAGCTCGCCGCCCACGCACACCGAGTCGAAGGAGTGCTCGCGCCCGGTGACGAACTCCTCGATCAGGGTCGGCGACGCGGCGCTGGGCGGGAAGGCCGCGAGCGCCTCCAAGACCTGGCTCGCGGCGTCGAGGCGGAATGTGTTCTTCGCGCCCGCGCCGGCCTGGGGCTTGATCACCACCGGCAGCCCGACCTCGGCGAGGAAGGCCTTGGCCTCGGCCGGCGAGCGCGCGAGGCAGTGCCGCGCGCAGGGGACGCCCGCCCGGCGCAGGACGTCCTTCATGCGCGCCTTGTCGCGGAAGTTGAGCGCCGCCTCGACGCTCAGCCCGGGGAGCCCGAGGACCTCGCGGGCCTGCGCCAGCGGGACCTGCAGCTGCTCGAGCACGCCCACGAGGCGCTCGACCGAGCCCATTTGCTTGGCCAGCCCGCGGGTCGCCTGGACCAGCTCGCCGGCGTTCAGGGGGTCGTTGACCCGCCAGTGGCCGGCCACCCGCCGCGCGATCTCGGGGCCCAGGCGATCCAGGGGGTCGGCGCTGATCACGCCGACGCGCACACCGCTCAAGCTCAACGCGGAGCGCAAGAAGCGCAGCGAAGTCTCGAAGGCGAAGGGGATCACGAAGGCGACGGTGCGCATGCAGAGCCTGTCCAAAGGCGCCTACGGTAGCGCCTCGCAGGCCCGCAGGCTACCGCCAAGCCGGATCGAATTCGCCCGTCACCGACCCGCGAATCCAGTGGCCCTCGGCGAAAAGTCTGAGACACTTTCCGCCTCACGGCCCCCCCCTGGGGCAAGGAGCAGCCTCGTGCACGTGATCCTCGTCGAGCCGGCCTTCCCGGTGAACCAGCGCGACTTCGTGCGCACCCTCAAGCACGCCGGCGCCGCCGTCAGCGCGATCGGCGAGTGGCCGCACCACGCCCTCGACGGGCAGCTCAAGGAGTGGCTGACCTGGTACGAGCAGGTCCCCACGGTGTGCGACCTCGGCAGCATGGTCCAGGCCACCCGCCGCCTGCAGCAGCGCGGCTGGATCGACCGCCTGGAGGCGACCGTCGAGGCCCACATGCTGGTCGCCGCCGAGACCCGCGAGCGCTGCGGGATCCCGGGGACGAGCGTGGAGACCACGATCCGCTGCCGCGACAAGCCGATCATGAAGGAGTTCCTGCGCAAGGCCGGGATCCCCTGCGCGCGCTCCGGCGCGGCGTCGACGCCGGCCGAGGTCAAGGACTTCATTCGCGAGGTCGGCTACCCGATCGTGCTCAAGCCCCGCGACGGCGCGGGCGCCGCCGGCACCTACCGGATCAGTGACGACGCCGAGTTCGAGCGGGTCATGGTCGACTCGGGCCTCGCCGACCGGCCCCACGACTGCGCGGTCGAGGAGTTCCTCAGCGGGCACGAGGGCTTCTACGACACGATCGTCTCCCGGGGCAAGGTGGTGCACGAGTTCATTTCGCACTACTACCCCAACGTGCTGCACGCCATGCGCACGCGCTGGATCTCGCCCCAGATCGCCTCGAGCAACCGCGTCGACGCCGAAGGCTACACCGAGCTGCGGCGCATGGGCCGGCGCGTGATCGAGGCGCTCGAGATCGGCACCGCGGCGACCCACATGGAGTGGTTCATTACCCCCAAGGGGCTGATGTTCTCCGAGATCGGCTGCCGCCCGCCCGGGGTCGGCGCCTGGGACCTGCACAACGCGGGCAACGACATCGACCTCTACCAGGAGTGGGCCCACGCGATCTGCGGCCTGCCCCCGGCGCGCCGCCCCAGCCGCCGCTTCGCCGCGGGCATGATCGCGCTGCGCCCGGACCGCGACGGCACGATCGTGGGCTACGAGGGCAAGGACGCCATGTTCCGCGACCTCGGCGACTTCATCATGGGCGCCCACTTCCCGCCCCCGGGCTCGCGCACCCAGCCCGTCGAGGGCGGCTACAAGGCCAACGCCTGGGTCCAGGTCAAGCACCCGGACTACGACACCCTGCTGGAAATGATGACCCGGATCGGGCGCGGGGTTCAGGTCCGCGCCCGCTAGCCAGGCGCGGCGGGGCCGCTCAGCCCCGGCGGGTGATCGCGTCGTAGAGGCCGCGGTAGCGGCGCGCGCTGGTCTCCCAGCTCGCGTCGCGGCGCATGCCGTTCTTCTGCAGGATCCGCCAGTGCTTGAAGCGGTTGCGGAACATGTCCACCGCGCGCACGACCGCGCCGATCAGCGCGTCGGGGTGGTAGTCGTAAAAGCAGAAGCCGGTCGCCGACTCGCCGTGCTGGCGCGGGTCGAGCACCGTGTCCTTGAGCCCGCCCACCGCGCGCACCACCGGCACCGTGCCGTAGGCCATGGCCTGCATTTGCGTGAGCCCGCAGGGCTCGAACAGGCTCGGGACGAGGAACAGGTCGCAGCCGGCGTAGATCCGCTGGGCGAAGGGCGGGTCGAAGGTCGTGCTCAGCGCGAGGTGCTGCGGGTAGACGTGGGCCAGGTGCCGGAAGCGGTCTTCGAGCTTGGTGCTCCCGCTGCCGAGCACGATCAGCTTGGCCCCGATCGCGGGCAGCGCGGGCACCAGGTCGGCGACGAGGTCGAGCCCCTTCTGCCCCACGAAGCGTGAGACCACGCCGATCACGGGCTCGCCGTAGTTGGTCTTGAGCCCGACCTCCTTGAGCAGCGCCTGCCGGCAGGCGTGCTTGCCGCTGAGGTCGTCGACGGTGTAGTTCGCGGCGATCAGCGGGTCGGACTGGGGCGAGCGCTGCTCGGGGCCGAGGCCGTTGAGGATCCCGTGGAAGTGCTTGGCCTTGGCGCGAATGAAGGCGTCGAGGCCGACCCCGCCCGCGTCGGTGAGCATTTCCTTGGCGTAGGTCGGGCTGACCGTCGTCGTCGCGTCGGCGCAGGCGATCCCGCCCTTGAGCAGGTTCACGTGGTCGTAGTATTCGGCGACGTCGGGGGTGAACAGGTCCCAGGGCAAGCCGATCCCGGGGAGCAGGTCCTTGGCGTAGACGCCCTGGTAGCCGAGGTTGTGGATCGTGAGCACGGAGCCCGTGCCCGGGTAGGCCGGCCGGTAGCGCGTCTTGAGGTACATCGGCAGCGGGCCGGTGTGCCAGTCGTGGCAGTGGAACACGTCGGGGCGCCCGCCGAGGACCTTCGGCGCGCAGTCGAGAGCGCCGCGGCAGAGGAAGGCGAAGCGCGCGGCGCTGTCGAAGTAGGCCCCGTTCTGGTCGCCGTAGAGCCCCTGGCGGTGGTAGAAGCCGTGGTGCTCGAGGAAGGCCCAGATCACCCCGTCGTCGTCGGTGTAGCGCTGGACGCGCCCGAACTCGGGCTGCCCGTAGAGCCTGGCCGCGCACTCGATCTCGGTCGGCTCGGGGCGGATCCCGCGCTCGGCGAGCGCCTTCCACACCCGCTCGTAGAGCGGGAGGAACACGCACACCTCGAGCTGCGGGTCGACGCGCTTGAGGGCCGCGGGGAGCGCCCCCACCACGTCGCCCAGCCCGCCGGTCTTGGCCCAGGGGGCGGCCTCGGCGGAGACGAAGGCGACCTTCATGGGCGCGCGCCCGGGCCGTAGCGCCGGTAGCGGGGGCCCGAGGAGATATGGCTGTGGCGGTCCGTCTCGGTGAACACCACCCGGTCCTCGAACTCCTTGAGCCGCGCCGCGGTCAGCGGGTCGCCCAGGAGCGCCTGCCCCATGTCGTGGGCGATCTCGATCGGGCCTTCGGCGGGGACGTTGGTGCCCTTGGGCAGCACCACGATCCCGCTCTCGCTGATGAACGGGAAGCGCTGCGCGTCGGCCTCCGGGTCCTGGCCGATCACGGCCTCGGGTTGAATGCTGCAGTTCTTGTCGCAGAGCAGGTTGCTGACCACGGCCCCGGCCCCGACGTTGCAGCCCGAGAGCAGGAGCGCGTCGGTGGTCACGCTCTCGGCGTGCACGAAGCAGTCGTAGCCGAGCAGCACCCGGTGCAGGACCGCGCTCGAGACGATCGAGCCCTCGCACACCAGGCTGTCGACGACCTCGGCGTGCCCCAGGTTGCCGTGGCGCACGAAGCGCGCGGGGGGGTAGTGGCGCTGGGCGGTGCGGATCCGCCACTGGTGGTTGTAGAGGTTCAGCGCCGGGAGCCGGCTGCGGACGTCCATGTTGGCTTGGAAGTAGGAGTCGATCGTGCCCACGTCGCGCCAGTAGGGCCGCGCGTCTTCGGGCTCGCCCGGGATCTTGTTCTGCGCGAAGTCGTAGGCGTAGACCGAGGCGCCCTGCTCGACGAGGTGCGGGACCACGTCGCGCCCGAAGTCGTAGCTCGTGCCTTCGCTCTGCACGACCCAGTTGGCCTCGCGCTCGAGGACGTGCTTGCGGAAGATGTAGTTGCCCATGCTAACCAGGCACATGTCGGGCTGGCCCGGGATCGGGGTCGGGTCGGCGGGCTTCTCCTGGAAGCCGGTGATCCGCCAGTTCTCGTCGACCTGGATCACGCCGAAGGCCGAGGCCTCTTCCTTGGGCACCGGGAACGCGGCGACCGTGAGGTCGGCGCCGAGCTGGAGGTGGTAGTCCTCCATGAGCGAGGCGTCGAACTTGTAGATGTGGTCGCCGCCGAAGACGGCGACGTTCGGGGCCTCGGACTCGGTGAGCAGGTTCAGGTTCTGGTGGATCGCGTCGGCGGTGCCGCGGTACCAGAAGCTGCCCTTGCGCATTTGGGCGGGGGCGACCTCGAGGTACATCCCCGAGGACGTCGACCAGTTGCGCGTCAGGTGCCGGATCAGGCTGTGCGCCATGTACTGGGTCAGGACGTAGATCTGGCGGTAGCCCGAGTTGAGGAAGTTGCTCAACACGAAGTCGATGATCCGGTAGCGGCCGGCGAAGGGGACGCCGGGCTTGGCGCGGTGGGCGGTCAGCGGACCCAGCCGCGAGCCCTTGCCCCCGGCCAGGATCAGAACAGGCATGTCTTTCACGGAGAATCCCCTCGCGCGCGGATTCTAGCGAGGAATCAGCCGGGCGCGAGCGACTTGTAGGTCCGGGGCGGACCCCCGCTCACACGCCCTTGATCCGCCCCCTGGGTCAACGCAGGAAGGGCAGGAGCGCGGCGCCGGCGCGGCGCAGGGCGCTGGGCGGCGGGGGCGCTGCCGCGCGCCGCGTGGCGAACA
>JAGQRJ010000345.1 GCA_020425635.1 Planctomycetota bacterium
CCCTGGACGCTCAGCAGCTCACCCTCGGCTTCGACGTGGACCGTCAATGGAACTCCGGGCTCTTCGAGGCGCTCGAAGGCCCCCGACACGAGCTCGGCCGACGGGTAGAGCTCGTGGGCCTGATTCACGAACAGGCGGCGCAGGCGGTCCTCGGGGACCCCGCTGAAGCGCTCCTTGACCCCGTAGAGGCCGTAGTCGGGGATCACGCGGCGCATTTCGAAGCTCGAACGCTCGAGGCCCAACCGGACTCGGGTGTCGGTGCGCTGGGTGCGCTCGGTTGGATCGCCCGAGGGGACTACGTCGAGGGTCCCTCCCCCGGGGAGGCACACGTAGGCGGTCGCGTCCCACACCTGGCTGGGGAGGCCGTCGAAGGGCGAACCGGGCGCGCCCTCGGCGAAGATCCACTGCTCGGCTCCCCTCGGGAGGTCGAGGCGGATCAGCGGGGTGAGGAAGTAGCCCAACTCGGGGAGGTCCCAGTCGAGCGGGCGTCCGCTGGCGCCCCGCGGTCGCGCGGCCATGGCGAAGTGGTGCGGGACCTCCGCGGCGGAGAGCAGCGCGAGCAGGAGCGACGTCTTCGAGCCGGCGCGCGCGGCGAGGATCTCCGCGGGGCGGGTCGCGTTTCCTTCCCGGGTCACGTGCTCGTGCACGAAGCGAAACAGCGCCTCCGCCCGCGCCCGGGGCCCTTCGACCCCCTGGACCACGAGCTCGGCGGTCCGCGCGACCGTCGGCGTGACCTGGCCGGCGAGGATCGCTCGAGCGCGGGTGAACTCGCCGAGCTCCTCGAGGCTCACGCGCTCGATCAGCTTCACCCAGGGCAGGACCTCGTCGCGGTGGGGGGCCATGGGCTCGCGCTCCCGGCGGGGCTGATCCCGCGCGGTGAACACGTGGATCGTCCACGGCCCGCGTCGCTCGCGGCGCACGAGGATCCCCGGGCGGCGCATGTTCTTCTGCACCACCTCGACCGGGGCGTCGTCGTGGATCCAGATCACCCAGCGCGAGAGCCAAAAGGGCTCGATCAGGTCGGGGTCCTGGAAGTAGAACGGGCCGTTCGAATACTGCAGCCGCGCGGGCCCCGACTCCGAACGGAAGGCGTGCTCCACCACGGCGCCCGGGGCGAGGCCGGGCATCTCGTAGGTGTTCCCCGCGCGGATCGGCTCGAGGATCCGCCCGTCGGGGGTGCGCGTGCGGATCGTGAGCAGCCTTCCCGCCTGGGGACGTGAACCGTAGCGCTCGACGCCGTCGGGGGTCAGGACGCGCCAGATCTGGTGGACCGCGTCTTCCGCGGATCCGTCGGGGTAGACCCGGGTCACGGTCTGGTCGAAGAGGCACGCGGTGGCCGCGCGCGGCCAGTGGCTCGCGTCGGGAGCCTCGGACAGGACCTGCTCGAGGTCGGGGGTCCACTCCTCCCAGAAGCGCTCCTCCTCGCCCCGCAGCGCGTCGCGCAGCGCGCGCACGTCGTGCCGGCCCGGCGACTCCGTGAGCAGCTCGTCGAGGAGCACGAGCGCCTCGCGCTCGTGCGCTGCGCCGCCGACCTCGATCAGCGCGTCGGCGAGGCGGCGCTTGTGGGTCTCCTCCCAGGGACGCTCAGCGAGGCGATCACGCAGTACCTGCAGCCAGGCCTCGTCGTCGCCGCGGGCTCGCGCGAGGCGCTCGCGCAGCCGCTCCTGGGTGTCTTGACTGACCCCCAGGCCCTCGAGGGTCGCGTGCACCTGGGCCGCCGCGTCGACGTCGCCCCGGTCGAGGGCGAGGTCGAAGCGGGCGAGGGCGGTGGAGAGCCGCGAGCGGTCCTCGGAGAAGGCCAGCTCGCGCGTGGCCTGCTCGCCGAGCTCGTCGCCGCGGGCGCGGAAGATCTGCGCGCGGGCGTCGAGCACACCCTCGAGGTTCGGGGCCAGCTGTTCGGCCTCGGCCAGGGCCCGCTCGGCCGCGAGGGTCCAGCCCTTCTGCAGCAGGACCCCGACCAGGCGCAGGCGGGTGGCGAGGTCCTGCGGGGCCGCCGCGAGGATCCCCTCGAGGCGCTGCACGGCGTCGAGGTCGCGGTCGTCGGAGAGGGAGAACTCGGCCAGGCTGCGCTGCGCGCCCGTGTGCTGCGGGTCGAGCTCGAGCGCGCGCTCGAGGGCGCGCTGGGCGCGCTGGCGGCGCAGGCTCTCGGGGAGGTGGTCCGCGCGCAGCGCGAGCTGCGCCTCGAGCACCCGCGCCCAGGGGAGCTCGGCGAGCTCGGGGTGCGCCGAGACCGCGTCGTCGAAGGCGATCAGGCCCTCTTCGCCGCGCCCGCCTTCGCTCAACGAGCAGGCGTAGAGCGCTCGGCCGGCCGGGCTCAGGTCCGCGGCGAGGGCGCTGAGGCCCCAGGACGGAGAGACGTAGGCCGGGGGCGACGCCTGCGCGCTCGCGCGCTCGCTGCGGGACTCGCCAGCGAGGGGGAGGGGGGTGCCGTCAGCGTCGGTCACCCGCAGGGTGAAGCGGGTGCGGTCGTTGCCGACGAGCTTGAGCAGGATCCGGTTCCAGCCCGCGCGCAGGTGAACCGAGAAGCGGAGCTCGCTGTCGGTGCGATCCCGCACGCGGTCGACCTCGGCGATCGGGTGCAGGTTGACCCAGGCCTTCACGCTCGGGCCGCGGAAGACCAGCCGGGCCTCGGCCTCGGCCTCGAGCTTGACGTGGGTCACGGCGTAGGCGACCCCGCTGCCCGAGAGCGCCTCTCCCAGCGGGGCCGAGATCGAGCTCGGCTCGGCGTAGTTCAGCGGGCGCCAGCCGCGGGCTTCACGGCGCCCGGGGAAGGTCGTCGTGAGGTCGAGGGTCTCTGCTTGCGCGGCGAGCTCGGGGGGCCAGGCCTGCTCGAAGGCCGCCGCGGTGTAGCCGAAGAAGCCGACGACGGACCAGGTGCGGAGGAACCCTCGGGACGCCTGCAGCGCGAGCGCGCCGTCGCGGTCGCCTGCCTCGAAGCGCAGCGCCACGAGCGCCTGCAGCAGGTCGTCACGGTTCGGGTGCGCGCCGAGGGCGCCGAGCGCGGCTTCGTAGCGCGCCAGCACCAGAGCTCGCGAGCCCGGGACGAAGGCGCGGACGCGCTCGACCTCACCCAGGAGCAAGGGGAGCGCGGGCGTCTGCGGCGCGCGGACGACCTCCTCCAGGAGCAGCTCCAGGGCCCCGGGCGCGTCGCCGCGGGTCCGGAACGGGTTGTCGAACACGAGGGTCGGGTCTTGGGGGGCGGCCCAGGCGCTCGCGACGAGGCCCAGGGCCAGCCACAGCGTGAGCCCGCTTCGGCGCAGGTCGCTCAATCGTCCGCTCCTTGCCCGAGCACCGGGCGATCGGCCTCCGCGCGTTCGACCTCACCGAGGAAGGTGCGCAGCTCGCCGTATTCCTCGGGGGTGACCCGGCGCTTGTCGACGCTCAGCTTGCGCACCGCGCTCAGCGTGCCGTCGGGGTTCTTGGTGTAGCGCCGGGTGTAGGTGCCGAAGGGGGTCTGCAGCTCGAGGTCGGCGGGGAGGCTCTTGATCGAGGTCCCTTGGGGGAGCTCGTAGGTGACCGTCTCTTCCACGCCCGCGGGCAGGGGCAGCACCAGATCGGTCTTGCGTTCGCCGTCGGCGGCCAAGGCGCTCAGCCGCTGGCCACGGGCGTAGAGCATGTCGAACAGCCAGCTCTTGACCTCGAGCAGGGCGTCGGCGCCGTCGGTGGTCTTCTGCACCGCGCGCGGGACCTCGACCTCGACCTCGAGCACGAGCGGGTGATCGAGGTCGCCGGGGTCGCTGGCCGTGACGCTCACGACGCGCGCGCCGCTCCACAGCTGCCCGACCCGGGGCTCGAGGACCGCCTTGCGGCGGCCTGGGGTGCCCATGAGCGTGCGCAGCACGACGTCGAAGGTCCCCTTCCCTTGGATCGTGCTCTTGATCTTGGCGCCGCCGCCGGCCAGCAGCTGCACGCGATGCGACTCCACGACCCGGTTCTCGGAGGGGGGGCGCTGCTCGATCGTCTTCAGCCGCCCACCCTCGGGGGAGACGACCACCACCTCCGCGCCGTAGTCCATGCTCGGGAGGGTCCCGTAGCTGTGGTGCTCGGCCGTGCCGTCGACGAACACGCCGCCGTGCTCGGTCTCGACGTAGGAAATGCAGTGGTTGAAGTGCCCCATCAGCGGCAGGGTCAGGTCTTCGCGGCCGCGCATGTCCTCGCCGAAGATCAAGACCGGGTAGGAGCGGATCCCGACCTCGCGCAGCATGGTGTTGATCAAGGTCGACTTGTCTTTGCAGTCGCCGAACTTGCGCGCAAAGATCTTGGTCGCGTTGTAGGGCTTGAAGCCGTGGATCCCGAACTCCCAGCTCGCGTTGTAGCGGATGTCCGAGACCACGTAGTTGTAGATCCGGCGGATCTTCTCCTCCTCGGTGGTCGCGCCGGCGCACAGCTCGCGGACCTTGGCGCGCATCGCGGGGTCGCTCTCGTGCTGCCCGGCGACGAGCCCCCAATACCAGCGCGCGAAGTCGTTCCAGTCGCGGAAGGTGCTCACCTGCACCTGAGGGAGTCGCTCCTTGGGCCAGGGTTGGCTGGGCTCCTCCACCGCGGGGGGGACCCCGGCGGCCTGATACACGTGGACCTGCGCGCCCTCTTGCTCGGAGCCCTGCACTTCCAGGGCGACGCCGGCGGCCTCGAAGCCCGAGGTGTGGAAGTAGAGCTCGCGCTCGGCCGGGGCGATCACCACGAAGCGCGCCCGGTCGAGGGCCACACTGTCCTGGAAGTAGACGACCTCTCCGTAGTAGTCGCCGAAGAACCCGGGGGCGAGGTCGTCGACGCGGTAGCGCACCTCCACGCAGTCGCCGGGCTCGAGGGGTCCCAGGGCCACGCCGCCGCCGCGGCGGCCGCCGAACTCACCGCCGCCCCCGCCCCAGTAGGTGCGCAGGCGCGCGTCGCGGGTCGGGCCGTCGGCGGGCGTGACGCGCGCGCGGAGGAACTCGAGGCGCTGCTCGGTGCTGTAGGGCACGGTGTAGCGCTCGAGCTGTCGGGCGCCCTCGCGGTTCTCCACGCGCAGGAGGACCTGGTCGAACTCGCTCTTCGTGCCGTCGAGGTTCAGCTTCACGACCTTCAGGCGAAACAGCACCCGGTGGGTGCGCTTCGGGTCGAGGGGGCCCGCGCTGGCGAGCGCCTCGGCGGGGTCTGCGAGGGTCCATGGCGCCTCGTAGCCCGCCACCGCTGGCGCGTTGCGCGCGCGGTACTCCAGGTAGTCACGCAAGGCCACGAGGTTCGGGTTCAGCTCGAGGGCGCGGGCGTAGAGCGCGTCGGCGCCGGGCCCGTCGCCCACGCGCTCGAGGTGCCGGCCGTAGGCGTAGAGGTAGTCCGGGGTCTCGTCGGCGACGGCGAGGCCCGCGGCGAAGGCCGCCGTCGCGCCCTCGAAGTCGCCGAGGACGCTGCGCCAGCGCGCCAGGCGCAGGTTGATCCCCGCGTTGAAGGGGGCGAGCTCGAGCGCCTGGGCCGCATGCGCGATCGCGGCTTCGCGGCGCTGGGCGTCCCACTCGGCGCTCGCGAGCTGGAGCAGGGCGCCCGCGGAGCCGGGCTCTTGCGCCACCAGACCCGCGCGCAGCTCGAGCCCCGCGGTGACGTCTTCTCGCGCCTCGGCCGCGCGGAGCTGGAGGCTGACCACCCCCCGCGGGAGCGCGCGCCGGAGCCCGCTCTGGACCTCCGCCTCGAGGTCCTGCACCAGCGCGCGTTCGGCGCGCAGGGCGAGGGGAGTGAGCCCGCGGGCGCGGAGCAGCTCGCTGGCGAACACCCGCGCGAACACGTGGTGCGGGTCCTGGCGCAGGACCTCGTCGACCAGCGCCCGACAGCGGTCGAGGCTGCCGAGGCCCAGGTAGTAGCGGGCCAGATCGAGGCGCGCGAGCTGATGGCTGGCGTCGATACGAAGCGTCTCCTCGAGGGCGTCGCGGCGCGCGTTGTCTTCGCGGTTGACCGAGAACTCGGCCTCCGCGCTCAGCGCGACGCTCAGGGCGTAGCGCGGCGCCGGGTTGTCGGGAGCCAGCGCGCAGGCGCGGACCAGGGCGTCGCGGTCGGGGTGCTCGCCGCGTCCGTGGGCTTCGAGGGCGAGGTGCAGCATGCCGGTGTGGTAGGCGTCACGCCAGGACTCTGCGGGGCGGGCTGCGAGCTGCTCGAACACGGTCGGCGGGGGGGCGAGCCAGGTCGCCTCCTCGGCCAGCGCGTGCTCCTCGAGCAGCTCTTCGGGCGCTGCTTGCCGCACGCCAGTCGCGGGGCCTCCCGCGAGGGCGGTGACCCGCAGCGAGAAGCGCCAGTCGCCGGTCTGCTCGCCGACCTTCAGCAGCACATGGTTCCAACCCTGGCGCAGGAGCACGCCCACGACGTTCTGATCGGGGCGATAGGGCCGGCGCACGTCCGCGGCGGGGGCGGGCTGCCCGTTGACCCACAGCCTGCTCGCTTCGTCGCTCCCCCAGCGCAGCGCGACCTCGGTGTCTTGCTCGGCGTAGAGCGCCGTGAGCGCGTAGGCCAGGGCCTGGTCGTTGGGGGTGAACAGCGCGTCGAGGTCGATCATGCCCTGCGGGGGGCTGGCCACGGGCTGGAGCTTCCAGCCGACCTCGCGCCCCTTCCCGGGGAAGCGCGCGTTGAAGTCGAAGGGCTGGGCCTCGACGGGCCCGGGGCTGGAGAAGCCCGTGCCGCGCTCGTTGTCGAAGGGGCCCACGAGGGCGAAGGTGCTCACGAAGCCCAGAGAGGCCTCGTCGGCGCGAGCCTCCTCGAGCCTCCCCAGGCGGCGGAGGTGGGCGATCCGCACCAGGCGTGCGCGCTCGGCCCAGCGCGGGGGGAGCCCCGGCGCGAGCAGCGCGTCGACCGCCGCGATCGCCTCCAGCGAGCGGGCGCTCGCCTGGGCGTGGCGGTCGATCCCTTCGAGGAACACCGCCACCTCGGGCGACGCCACTTCCGCGGGGACCGCGCCGCCCTCGACCGCCGCCAGCGTCGCGCGCAGCGCGCGGCGGTAGGCGGCGAGTGCCTCGGCGTCGCGGCCGCGAGCCGCGAGGCGCAGGGCCGCGTCTTCTGCGGCCTCCGCCGCGAGCCAGCGCACGCTCCCGCTGTCGATCACCGCCAGGGCGTCGGCGGCGGGGACGGTCACCGTCCAGCCCCCCTGGCGCAGGACGACGGCTTGCGAGTCCACGCGCGCGACCTCCCCCTCGAGCCGCGCCGCGCGCGTCACCACGGTCTCGGCCTCGAGCGCGCCCGCGCAGACCATGAGGGTCAGCGCGCAGGCGCGCGCCGTGGAGTTGAGAGTCTGCATGAGGCCTACTTGCTTCGAATCAGGTGGGCGTCGGCCCAGTTGGCGCGGCCGAGCACGTGCAGCGAGGTGGGGTCGAAGTCGACGATCAAGGTCAAGGTCGCGACCCCGCTGACGTCGATCACGAGCTCCTTGGGGTCGCTGTCCTTGCGCATGCCGAGCCCCGCTTCGCCAACCTCCCGGGCCGGCTTGCCGTCGAGGAGCACGCGGAACACCGCGCCGCCGAAGCCGGGCATGCCGAGCCGGCGCACCGAGTCGTCGAGCCCGGCCACGCAGCGGAAGCGGGCGAACTCGCCGTCGAGGCGGTAGTTGAGCTCCGAATACGAGTGCACGCCGAGGCCCTTCTCGAAGGTGCGCCCGCCGAGCTTGAGCGGCCCTCCGGTGACGTTCGTGTCGCGCTTGAAGCCCCAGGTCTCGGGGTTGAACACGAAGCCCGAGGGGAACTCCTGCTTGAAGGTCGCGGGGTCGAGGTCGGAGACGTAGACGAAGGACCCGTTCTTGACCGAGAGCTCGGCCAC
>JAGQRJ010000346.1 GCA_020425635.1 Planctomycetota bacterium
CTCTCCCCGGCGCGAGGTCACCCATGGAGCGAATCGGCCCCTATCGGATCGACGGCGAGCTCGGACGCGGCGGCATGGGCGTCGTCTACCGCGGCTTCGACGAGGCCCTCGGGCGCCCGGTCGCGATCAAGCTCATGACGCACCTGCCCGCGCCCGAGGACTGGGAGCGCTTTCGCCGGGAGGCGCGCCTGACGGCGAGCGTCCGCCACCCGCACGTCGTCGGCGTGCACGGCGCGGGGCGCACCGCCGAGGGTCAGCCCTACCTGGTGCTCGAGCTCGTCGAGGGCGGGTCGCTGCACGACGAGCTCAAGGCCCACGGGGCCCTCGACCCCGCGCGCGCCGCGCGCGTCGCGCGCGACCTCGCCGACGGCCTCGACGCCGCGCACCGCCGGCGAGTGCTGCACCGGGACCTCAAGCCCCACAACGTGCTCCTCGACGCCGACGGCCGCGCCCTGCTCGCGGACTTCGGCCTGGGGCGCGGAGTCACCGCCCAGGGCTCGGTGACCCAGGAGGGCGAGATCCTCGGCACCCCGGCCTTCATGAGCCCCGAGCAGGCCCTCGCCGAACACGACCGGATCGGCCCCGCGACCGACGTCTACGGCCTCGGCGCGACCCTCTACGCCATGCTCACCGGCGTCCCGCCCCACGACGGGACGACGCTGATCGAGCTCCTCGCGGCGGTGGTCGGCGCCACGCCGGCGCCGGTCCGCGAGCGCAACCCGCGCGTCGACCCAGCCCTCGAGGCGATCTGCATGCGCTGCCTCGAACACGACCCAGGGCGGCGCTTCCCCTCGGCCGCCGCGCTGCGGGACGCCCTCGACGACTACCGCCTCGGTGCACGCGGAGGCGCCGTCGGCCCCTCCGCTGAGCGGCGCGCGGACCGCGACCGCGCGGGGGTTGCCGGGGCTCTGGGGCTCGTGCTGGGCGGGCTCCTGGGAGGGGTCGCCGTGGGCCTCCTGCGGGGGCCCAGCGCTCCGCCGCCGACCGCGCCGACCTCGGCAGGCGACGCCGCGCAGTCCCTGGCGCCGCCCCCGCTCGCCGGAGACGCCCTGACCTTGCGCCTGCGGGCCGCGCAGCGCAGCGGCCGCGGAGACCACGGCGGGGCGCTCGAGGACCTCGACGCGCTGCTCGCGCGCCGCCCCGACCTCCCCGAGCTCTACGCGGCGCGCGCGGAGGAGCGCTACGCCCAGTCCGACTACCCGGGCACCCTCGCCGACCTCGAGCGCGCGGCCCCGAGCCTGGACCCGGCGCGCCTGCACTTCCTGCGCGGCCAGGTCCACCTGCAGCGCGACGAGCACGCCGCCGCGGAGGCCGAGTTCAGCCAGGCCCTGGCGCTGCGCGCGCACTACCCGCCTGCGCTCGTGCAGCGCGGGTGGGCGAAGGAGGCCGCGGGCGATCGCGAGGGCGCCCTCGCCGACTACGCGGCGGCGTTGGAGCAAGACCCTCGCTACACCGACCCGCGCCTGCGGCGGGCGAAGCTCGCCTTCAACCGCGGCGAGTATTCTGAGGCGCGCGCAGACGCCGAGGCCGCGCTGGAGGTCGCCCCCGAGCTCGCGGTCGCCCGCGAGCTGCGGGCGCGCACGCTCCTCGAGCTGGGCGAGGCGGGCGCGGCGCTCGAGGCCACGAGCGCGCTGCTGCGCGAGGTGCTCGCGGCGCGGGTCGAGGCGCTGCTCTCTCAGGCCCAGGGGCTGCTGTTCCAGGAGAGCTACCAGGAGGCCAAGGTGTTCTGCGAGCTGGCGCTGTGGGCCGAGCCCGACTCGGTCGACGGCTACGCGCTCCGCGCCACCACCTCCCGGCTGCTGGGCGAGGTCGCGGAGCAGAGCGGGCGCCCGCGCGACGCGGCGGCGCTCTACCGCGCCGCCGTCGCCGACCACCACGCCTACCTCCAGCGCCAGCCCGGGCTGCGCGCCGCCGAGCGAGCCGGGGTCGAGGGGGAGGTCCGCAAGCTCGAGGAGCGGCTGGCCGCCCTGGGCGATCGGTGACGCGCGCGCGAGCTCTCGCCGGGCGTGACAGAATGGTCCGCGTCGGAGCGACGTCGCGGGAGGCGAGCCCATGAAGCAGATCGGCCCCTACCGGATCGAGGGGCTCCTCGGCAGCGGCGGCATGGGCCAGGTCTATCGGGCCCACGACGAGGCCCTCGACCGGCCCGTCGCGATCAAGCTCCTCGGCGACGCGCTCTCGCTCGAGGACTGGGAGCGCTATCGACGCGAGGCCCGGCTCACGGCGAGCGTGCGGCACCCCCACGTCGTGGGCGTGCACGGCGCGGGGCGCACGCCCGTGGGGCAGCCCTACCTCGTGCTCGATCTGGTCGAGGGCGGGTCGCTCCACGACCGGATCCGGGCCCAGGGCAAGCTGCCTCCGCGGCAGGCCGCGCAGCTCGCGCGCGACCTGGCCGACGCGCTGCACGCGGCCCACGCCCAGGGGGTCCTGCACCGCGACGTGAAGCCGCACAACGTGCTGCTCGACGCCAAGGGGCGGGCGCTGCTCGCGGACTTCGGCCTGGCCCGCAGCGAAGACCTCAACTCGCTGACGGTCAGCGGCGAGGTGGTCGGGACCCCGGCCTACATGGCCCCCGAGCAGGCCCTGGCGCGGCACGCGCAGGTGGGGCCGCAGACCGACGTCTACGGCGTCGGCGCCACGCTCTACGCCATGCTCTGCGGTGAGCCCCCGCACTCCGGGAGCACCACGGCGGAGGTCCTGCAGGCGGTCGCCCGCGGCGCTCCTCCGCGGATCGGCGAGCGGGCCCCCGGCCTCGACCCGGCCCTCGAGGCGCTCTGCATGCGCTGCCTGGCCCGGGAGCCCGCGCACCGCTTCCCCTCGGCCGGCGCGCTCCGCGACGCCCTCGACGACTACCTCTTCGGGCCGCGCTCGGGGGAGTCGCGGGTGAGCATGCTCGCGGCCCCCCGCCGCGCGGGCGCGTGGGGCCCCCTGGCCCTGGGGGTGCTGCTCGGGGCCGCCGGGGTCTGGCTCCCCGCGCGCTTCGACGCCGAGCCCCCCGCCCTCGAGGGCGAGCTGCGCGATCGCCACTGGCGCGCCGTCGACCGCAGCAAGCGCGGCGACCACGAGGGCGCCCGCGACGACCTCGACCAGCTCCTCGTCGACCGCCCCGACCTGGCCCAGCTCTGGTTCGAGCGCGCCGGCGAACGCCTGGAGCTCAAGGACCCGGAGGGCGCGCTCTTCGACCTCGAGCGCGCCGCGAGCTTCACGGTCGGCGACCCCTGGTCGGTCCGCTACCTGCGCGCGCTGGTCCACTACACCCGCGACGAGTGGGCGGCGGCGATCGCGGACTTCGACGAGGCCTTGGCCCTGCGGCCCTCCTACTACGCCCAGGCCCTGGTCCAGCGCGGGCTGACCAAGGAGAAGCTCGGCGACGGCGACGGCGCCCTCGCCGACTACGCGCGCGCGCTCGAGCAAGACCCGCGCCACACCTCGGCGCGCCTGCGCCGGGCGATCGTCTACTTCGAGCGCGGGGACTTCGCGGCCTCGCGCACCGAGCTCGAGGCCGCCCTCGCGGTGGACCCCGAGCACCCTCCGTCGCGGCAGCTCCGCGCGCGGATCCGGCTCAAGCAGGGCGACGCCGAGGGGTCCCTCGCCGACAACGAGGCGGTGTTGCGCGCCGCGCTGAAGGGCGAGGTCGAGGCGCTCCTCGGCCGCGGGGAGGCGCTCCTCCAGCTCCGGCGCTGGGCCGAGGCCGAGCCGGCCTGCGAGCTCGCCGTGCTGGTCGACCCCGAGGGCGTCGACGGCTACCTGCTGCGCGGGGTCGCGCGCCAGAGCCTGGGCGAGCTGGCCCAGAACGCCGGGCGGGTCGAGGAGGCGGTGGCCTACTACCGGCGCTCGATCGCGGACAAGCTCGAATACCGCGAGCGCGGCGGGCTCAAGGACGCCGAGAGCCGCGCCTTGTTCGACGACCAGCTGCGCATGCTCGAGGAGCGGATCCGCCAGCTCGGCGGCCGCTGAGCGCGGCGTCCTCGCGTCTGCCTACTCGACGGCGCCGACGTCGGTCTCGTCGCCGACCTCGCGCTCGGGGCGCGTCAGCAGCCGGGTGCGGCTGAACGCAGCGTCGAAGAGCGCGCTGGGCGCGACGAGCTCGCCCTCCGAGCGCGTCGCCTCGACCTCGACCTGCGGGGCGCTCTCGAAGCGGCAGGTCGCGACCTCGGTCCAGGCGCGGAGCACCTCGGGGACGGGGTCGGCGCCCGCGCCCTGCGCCAACAAGCGTCCGCGGAGGAGGCCGAGCTGGACCTCCCGGTGGGGCAGGCGCACCGTGAGCGTGCCCGTGGCCGCGATCGACTCGAGCTTGAGCAGGAAGTCCTGCAGGTCGTCCCAGCCGCGGACCACGCCCGAGAGGGCCTTGCGTCCGTTGGACACCAGGCGCACGAAGCGTCCGGAGACCGTGGCCCTCCGGGCGGGCTCTTCGCTGCGCTTGGTCAAGAGCAAGACCTCGAACTCGAGCTCGCCGAAGCGCACCGAGCAGCGGTGGGTCAGGGCCACGGGCTCGTGCGGGGGGATCCGGTGTCCGTCGACCTCGGTGCCGTTCGCGCTCCCCAGGTCGCGCACGGTCGCGCGCGCGGCGCCCTCCGGCCAGTCGAGCACCGCGTGCTGCCGCGAGATCGAGCGATCGGGGAAGACCCAGTCGTTCCCCTCGTTGCGGCCGACGGTCAGGACCCGCCCCTGCTCGAACTCCCAGGTCTTCCCGCTCGACGGCTCGCGCAGGCAGGTCACCGACACCGTGTGCATTGCAGCCCTCCCACTCGGCAAGGTAGAGCCGGTTGCAGACGCGGCAAGCGGTAGGGTTCGGTCCGCGACCCGCGAGCGGGTCGGCTGGCGCTCTAGCCCTTGGCGACGGCCTCGCGCAGGGCCTCGCCGACCTGGGAGCAGGTGGCGCTGCCGCCGAGGTCGTAGGTCAGCGCGCGGCCCGAGCGCAGCACGGCGCCGACGGCGTCGTCGATCGCGGTGGCCATGCCCTTGAGCCGGGGGTCCTCGAAGCGGTCGCCGAGCCAGTCGCACATCATGGCGCCCGAGAGCACCGCGGCGATCGGGTTGACCTTGTCCTTGCCCGCGTGCTTCGGCGCCGAGCCGTGGATCGGCTCGAACATGCCGTGCTCGTAGCCAATGTTCCCGCCGGCGGCGAGGCCCATGCCGCCCTGGCAGGTCGAGCCGTTGTCGGAGATCACGTCGCCCACCAGGTTCGGGGCGACGACGACGTCGTACCACTCCGGGTTGCGCATTTGCCACATGCAGAACGCGTCGAACATGGCCACGTCTTGCTCGATCTCGGGGAACTCGCGCTTGCCGAGCTCGCGGTAGACCTCTTCGAAGTAGCGGTGCGCGCCAATGATGTTCGACTTGACCACGCAGGTGACCTTGCCCTGCTTGCCCGCGGCCTTGCGCTTGCGCGCCAGCTCGTAGGCGTAGCGGCACACGCGCTCGGTGCCGAGGCGCGTGACCTCGATCGGGCTCATGCGCCCGACCACGTTGCCCTCGCCGTCGAGCATGTCCGAGGACTTGCCGGTGTAGGCCTCCTCGGTGTTCTCGCGGCACACCACGTAGTCGACGTTCTCGGCCTTCCACACCTGCTGGAAGCTGCCCGAGACCTTGTGCGGGACCCCGGCGTAGAGCTTGATCGGGCGCAGGTTCACGAAGAGCTGCATGCGCTGGCGGTTGCCGATCACCTGGGCGTAGCCGGCGAGCTGGGGCGTGGGGTAGGGCTCGCCCGGCTTGGTGAACACGTTCTCGCCGCTGCCCGGGTGCTGCGCGCCGACCGCGCCGAGGAGGATCGCGTCGGCCGCGTCGCAGCGCGCCTCCGAGCCCGCGGGCCACTCGCGGCCGTGCTCGAGGTAGAACTCGCCGCCGCCCGGGATCTCCTCGAAGTCGAAGCCGATCCCGGCCGCCTCCGCCGCGACCTCGAGCACGCCCACCGCCTGGGTGGTGACCTCGGGTCCGATCCCGTCGCCGGGCAAGGTGACGACGTGGTAGCGGTCTTTCTTGGCGGGCATGGGGGCTCCTTTGCGGCGAGGCGCCAGGATACCCGGCCCACGGCAGGAGGCCACTCCGAGCGGGCCCCGCCGGCGGCCCTGCGCCTGGACTCCTCGCGCGGCGCCGCTAACCTCAGAGGTGGAGGAGCTCATGGCCGACCCGACCCCGGCGCTGATCGCCGCCCTGCACCACACCGCGGACCGCCTGGCGCAGGGCGCCAAGTTCCAGTGGGGCCACTACGGCGAGTGCAACTGCGGGCACCTGGCGCAGACCCTCACCGGCCACAGCTCGGGGGAGCTGCTCGAGTTCGCCCAGGAGCGCGAGGGCGAGTGGTGGCAGCAGGCGCGCGACTACTGCGACACCTCGGGCTACTCGCTGCACAAGGTGATCGGGCTCATGCTCCAGACCGGGCTGAGCCTCGAGGACCTCGTGCACCTCGAGTACCTCGACGACCCCGAGGTGCTGCGCGCGGTGCCCGCCGAGGCCCTGCCCCTCGAGCGCAACCGGCGCGAGCACGCGGTGCTCTACCTCCGCGCCTGGGCGCAAGTCCTGGAGGACCCGCGCTCGGCGCCCCCGGCCCCGCGGCGCGAGCCCGAGCCGGTGGGCATGCTCTGAGCTAACTCCCGCGCTCGCCGAGGATCCCGCCTGATTCGGGGGCTCGGGGCCGATGGCAGGACGGCCGAAGTTCTGCCGGATTCGAGGCTTGAGGGCCCGCCAGGGCGTGTGTATCATTCGCCGCTCATGCCCGCGCCCGCAGGGGCGCCGGCCAACGGAGAAATGTGATGTACGCGATCATTCGAGACCGGGGGAACCAATACAAGGTCAGCCCCGGAGACGTGGTCCAGATCGACCTGCTCGACGCCAAGGGCGGCGAGGCGATCACCTTCGAGGACGTCTTGCTGACGTCCAACGGCGAGGGCGCCGTCAAGGTGGGCGAGCCGCGCGTGAGCGGCGCCAAGGTCTCGGCGACGGTCGTCGAGCCCCTGGTCAAGGGCGAGAAGATCGACGTCGTGCACTTCCGCCGGCGCAAGGACAGCATGTCCAAGATCGGTCACCGCCAAAAGTACACCCGCGTCAAGATCGACGGGATCGAAGGAGCCTAAGCCATGGCACATAAAAAGGGACAGGGCTCGTCGCGCAACGGACGCGACTCCAACGCCCAGCGCCGCGGTGTGAAGCTGTTCGGCGGCCAGCACGCCAAGGCCGGCGCGATCATCGTGCGCCAGGTCGGCACCCGCTTCCACGCCGGCGACGGCACCGGCCTCGGCCGGGACTACACGATCTTCTCCATGATCGACGGCACCGTCCACTTCGAGACCCGCAAGCGCAACGGCAGGACCTTCAAGCGCGTCCGCGTCGACCCGCTCCAGACCACCTAACGCCCCAGGGGAAAGCCTCCGCGCAGCGCGCGCGGAGCGGGGAAAACGGTAGGGCGCGCACCCGCGCCAGTCTGATTGGGGCCCGTTGAAGTTCGCTTCAACGGGCTCCGTTCGTGTGTCCCCGAGAGAGAGCCCATGTTCGTCGATTCGGTCGTGATTATGCTCCAGGCGGGCAAGGGCGGAGACGGCGCGGTCTCGTTCCTGCGCGAAGCCTTCCGCCCCAAGGGCGGCCCCGACGGCGGCGACGGCGGCGACGGCGGCTCGGTGATCCTCAAGGTCACCCCCGGACGCAACAGCCTCAACGACCTCGCCTCGAAGAAGTCCTACAAGGCCGAGCCCGGCCAGCCCGGGGGCAACCGCAACATGAGCGGTCGCAAGGGCAAGGACGTGACCCTCGAGGTCCCCCCGGGGACCCTGGTCTACCGGCAGAACAGCGGCGAGCTCGTCTGCGACCTGACCGAGAACCACGCGACCTTCGTGGTCGCCAAGGGCGGCAAGGGCGGGCGCGGCAACTCGAAGTTCGCCCACGCGCTCAACCAGGCGCCGCGCATGGCCGAGAAGGGCACGGCGGGCGACGAGGGCAAGTTCCGCTTCGAGCTCAAGCTGATCGCCGAGGTCGGGCTGGTGGGCCTGCCCAACGCGGGCAAGTCGACCTTCCTCAGCCGGGTCACCCGGGCCACGCCGCGGGTCGCCTCCTACCCCTTCACCACCCTGACCCCGCACCTGGGGGTGGCCCAACTCGGCGAAGGGCGCGAGCTCGTGCTGGCGGATATCCCGGGGCTGATCGAGGGCGCCAGCAGCGGCAAGGGCCTGGGCGACGCCTTCCTGCGCCACGTCGAGCGCACGGGCATGCTCCTGCACCTGATCGACGGCGCCGCCCCCGAGGTCGGGGGCCCCGAGCCCCTCGAGGCCTACCGCACGATCCGCGCCGAGCTCGAGTCCTACGCCGGGGGCGGGCTGGCGACCAAGCCCGAGCTGGTCGCGCTCAACAAGGTCGACGCGCTCGACCCCGAGGAGGCCGCGCGCCGGGCGGCCGAGCTCTCGGCGGCGATCGGCAAGCCGGTCTACCCGATCTCGGGGGTCAGCGGCGCCGGCTGCAAGGAGCTCCTGGACCTCCTCGACCGGGAGCGCCACAGCACGGGCGTGGACCCTTGGGACGTGTCATAATGTCGCGGGTCTAGCGGCGGGGAGTTTTCAGCGTGGAGTTCCACAACCTTCTCAGCAAAATGGTCAAGGCGCGCGCCTCCGACTTGTTCATCAAGGTGGGCAGCCCGCCGTCCATGCGGATCGACGGCCGGATCCGGTTCCTCCAGGACGAGCCTACGACTCCGGAGACCGCCAAGAAGATCCTGCACATGATCACCAAGGCGCGGGGCTACAACCTGAGCGAGTACCTCGACTCGGGCGGGCACCTGCGGCGCGAGATCGACATCGCCTACGACCTGCGCAAGGTCGGGCGCTTCCGCTGCAACATCAGCTCCCAGCGCGGGCAGCTGTTCTTCGTGCTGCGAACCGTCTCCCGCGCGATCATGACCTTCGAGGACCTCAAGCTCCCGCGCGAGCAGCTGATCAAGCTCGCCTCGATCACGCGCGGCATGGTGCTCGTCACCGGCGTCACCGGCTCGGGCAAGTCGTCGACGCTGGCGACCATGGTGAACTACATCAATCACCACATGAACAAGCACATCATCACGATCGAAGACCCGATCGAGTATGTGTTCAAGGACAAGCGGAGCATCATCACCCAGCGCGAGATCGGGCAAGACACCGCGAGCTTCCCCGACGCGATCCGGGCCGCCATGCGCCAGGCCCCCGACGTGCTCATGATCGGCGAAATGCGCGACCAGGAGACCATGGAGGCCTGCATTCACGCGGCCGAGACCGGTCACCTCGTGTTCTCGACGCTGCACACGGTCAACGCGCAGCAGACCGTCGAGCGGATCATCAACTACTTCCCGCCCCACCAGCACGAGCTGATTCGCATGCAGCTGAGCATGGTGCTCGAGGGCGTGGTCGCCCAGCGCCTGGGCCCCCGCAAGGGCGGCACCGGCCGCGTGCCCGCCGTCGAGCTCATGATCAAGTCGCCCTCGATCCGCGACATGCTGCGCGAAGGCCGCACGACCGACCTCTACAAGTGCATGGCCGAGTCCGAGTACTTCGGCTGCCAGACCTTCAACCAGTCGATCCGGCAGCTCTACCAGGACGACTTGCTCTCCCTCGAAGACGCCATGAAGCTCGCGGACAACCCCGAAGAGCTGAAAATGGAGCTGCGCGGCATCGTCAAGGGCGCCCGCGCCACCGACTTCGACTTCAACTTCTAGGTCGGGGCTCCTCGCCCCTGCGCGGAGCTTGGAGGGCACGCTGCGCTCGATCGGCGACGGAGAGCCCGAGTCGAAGCAGGAGACGTAACGCTGGACGGTCCGGACCTAAGGCTGCGGGAGCGTAACAGCGAGGGCGTCTGCCCACTCTGCCGCGGCGCCCTCGGCACCGCGCCAACCTTCGAGTGCGAAACCTGTGGCGCGAAGCTGCATGCGGCCTGCGTGGCGGAGCTGGGGGGCTGCCACGGGCAGCCCCGGGCCGCGCCCGAGGTCGCGCCGCGACGCGAGCCGCAGCGAGCGCCTGCACAGTCCCAGGATCTCTGGGCCTTCCTCGCCTTCCTGTTAGGCGCCGTGTTCGTGGTCGCGCTGTTCGTGGCGCGGCAGCCAGGGCCCCGGGAGCCCCCCTTCGAACGCGCCATTCGAGAGCAGGAGGCCGACTTCCAACGCATGTTGCGCGACGAGGAGGCGTTCTTGCAGGAGCGCGAGCAGGAAGAAACTCAGAGGCACCTCAGCACTTGGCGCAAGGCGCGTGACTTGGCGGCCGCCCGCGGCGTCGAGGTGCTGCGCAACGTGCGCCTGACCTGCTACCTCCAGCCCGCAGGCGAGTCGCCCGGAGCCGAGCCGCCTGCGGGTGAGTCGCCCGCAGGCGAGTCGCCCGGAACCGAGCCGCCTGCAGGGGAGCCGCCCGCAGGCGAGTCGCCCGGAGTCGAGCCGCCTGCAGGGGAGCCGCCCGCAGGCGAGTCGCCCGGAGCCGGGCGCCAGCGAGCGCTGATGGTGGAGTTCGACGCGGAGGGCGAGGTCATGCGGCTCGATCTCCCGGGCAAGTCTCTGGAGCTCCGGCCGAACTCGGAGCAGATTGGGCAGGAGTTCCACCTGGGCAGCCTCGCGGAAGGTGAGGCCGGATTCGCTGTACGGGCGAAGACGAGGGGAGGGGGGAGGTTCCCGCTGGGGTTGGATTGGGAGATTTCGGGCACCTTCACCCGCCAGGGCCCGAACCAGGCGAGCGGCCGGGTCACCATAGTGACCCATGGGTACAGGAGGAGCGACGCCTCGAAGCGAGAGTTCGCGGTGACGGCCACGATCGAGGACCTCCCCCGCGACTAGCCCGCACCTTTCACCACTCGCTCCGCTCGTGGATCGAAGCGCCGGCCAGCAGGCGCCTCGCCCGCGGCGGCAGAGCCGCCGACTCGCTCCGGCGCAGCCCGCCCACTTCGCAGGCGGCTAGCCCGCGAGCTCACCACTTCGTGGTGAGATTTGGGGGCTGGCGCTCCCGAGCGGGAGCCAGCGCCACCGGCCTAGCTTGCTTGCCACCGGCCTCTGCGTGGCGACGCTATTCGACGCTGGCTGTCTCGAGCAGGGCCCGCAGCGTCGTGCGGTAGCGCTCGATCACCGCGGGGTCGTCGGAGTCGATCAGCTGCTGGAGCGAATAACTGCGTCCGCTGGGGTTGGTCAACAGCCCCAACTCCACGGTACTACCGCTGGGCTGCTTGTAGGTAGCGCTGATTTGGACCGTGTTGCGTCCGCCTTCGGACCGCGTCCACTCGAGGGTGGAATCCTTGGCGACCTGCTTGGCCATCTGCTTGGCGACCGCTGCCGGCTCTCCGACCTGGCCGAGGTCCTGTACGACCAGGGTCAATTGGGCGTTCTGCTCGCGAAAGTCGAACACCCGGAAGAACAGGGTCTTCTCCTTTCGGAGCTTGAGCCGGAACGGCGCGGGGAGCCGTAGGGAGAGGCCGCCGACGGTGCTTAGCGGGCTTTGCAGCTCGAGTTGCAGGGAGGGGTCGCTGGGGGCGACGAAGGTGAGCCTGGCTTCGAGCTGTTTCCACACGGCCTGCGCCTGGTCGAGGGCCTGCGCCTGCGCAGCGCGCAGGAGCCACAGCAAGCGGCCGCGGACCAGACCGAGCACGAACACCCGCTTGCCATTGGGAATCTGCAGCTCAGCAGCCCGCGCGGGAAGACCGGCGAAGGTTTGCTCGTTTGGCGCGATCCGCTGCACGTGCTCGACCCTGCTCAGCAGATCGGCCAACGGGCCCTGAGCGAGGGGCAGGCTCTGCACGTCGACCAGGAGCAGGGGGTCTCGAGGATCCGCGGCGTAGCTGAACAGCACATGCACCTTCGCCAGCCGGGTGTTGGACAACGGATGTCCGTTGAGGCTGCGTGGTATCAGAGCCCCAGCGTGCGAGACGAAGACCTTGTCCTCGTCGGGGACGTTGCGCTCGACGAGCTCCAGCCCGTCGAGCATGGCCTCGAGAAGCCCACGTACCTCGGCCGCCCGGGCAGGCGCGCTGAAACCGAACACCACGACGATCCCGTCGTCCCGCGGGAGGAGGAACTGCTGCGCGAGGATACGGTTCGGGCCCTTGTTCAGCATGGCGTCGAACCAGGCGACGCGGTGACCGGCTCGTTCGATGAGCTCGCTGCGCTTGACTTCGACCGCCTGCTGGCGAGCTGCGTCTGCGGTGAGCATCTCGAGGAGCTGTTGAGGATCAGCTCGCGCGGTGCGTGGGCGGAACAAGAGTATGATCGAGTCGCGAAAGTCCTCATGGGGGTCGTCGGCGCGCGTCAGACTGCGCCTCCCCGAGCCGCTGCCGGTTTCGACCCAGCCCTCCGGGAGCGGGACACGAACACCCGCCTCGGGCGTCGTCCAGGTTTCAGCGGCGACGGGGCAAGCGAAGAGCAGGGTCAGGATCATGCACGCATGCGAGGTCTTCTTCATGCTGGACTGAACCAGTGAACAGGTGGCGAGGAGGATTCGAGTCACTGCTTGGAGTCAAGCACCAGGCCGGCTGACGCGCAAATCCTGGGGTTGAATTGAGGCGAAGCCTGCCAACCTCCACTCGCTCTCTCTCTAACGGGGAGCGGCCTCGAGCTTCGCTAGGTTCTCTGCGCGCAGCCGTCGCACCCAGGTGATCTCGGGGGCCGCGACCCCCAAGGCCAAGGCGCGGTCGAAGGCCGCGATCGCGGCACGGGACTCCCCGCGCTCGTTCAGGATCAGACCCTGGAGCGCGTAGGCGACGGGGTGCTTCGGAGCGAGCTCCGCGGCCCGCCGTGCGTCGGCGAGGGCGGCGTCGAGGCGCCCGAGGGCCATCAGGCTCTGGGCGCGCTTGCGGTGGGAGGCCGCCAGCTGCGGGTCGAGCTCGAGCGCGTGGGCGTAGCCTGCGAGCGCCTCCTCGTGTCGGCCGAGCTTGGTGAGGCTGACCGCGCGGTTGTGCCAGTAGGGCGCCTCGTCGGGATCGATCTGGATCGCGCGGGTGTAGGCCTCGATCGCTTCTTCGTCGCGGTCCAGGCGATCCAAGGCCAATCCGTAGAGGCCGACGGTCTGCGCGTGGTTGGGCTCGAGCTCGACGGAGCGGAGCAGGGGCACCAGGGCCGCTTCGAAGCGACCCCGGTTGAACAGCTCGAAGCCCAGGTTGCGCAGGCGATTGGCCTCCTTGGCTGTGGCCTGGGGATCGGGCTTGGCCTGGGGATCGGGCTCGGCCTGGGGATCGGGCTCGGGCGGCGGGGGGTCGGTCGCGGGCTCGGTCGCGGGAGGGTCGGACTCGGGCTCGGTCGCTGGAGGGTCGGCCTGGGGCTCGGGCTCGGTCGCGGGAGGGTCGGCCTCGGCCTCAGGCTCGGGCGGTGGGGGCCGATCGGCCGATCGCCACGCGCTCCACCCCCAGCCCAGGCCGACGACCAGCGCGAGGAGCACGCCGCCGGCGATCCAGGCCCGACTTCGCGCGCGGGCGGCAGACGCGCTCGCGCCCAGCAGCAGCGCGCTCGCGACCGCGTCCGCCGACTGAGGCCGGTGCGCGGGGTCGCGGGCGAGGCAGCGCACGCAGAGGTCGTTGAGCCAAGCGGGGACCTCGGGCCGCAGCTCCCGTGGAGGCGTGGGGTCGTCGTTGATCTTGAGGACCAGCTCGACCACCGACCTGCCCTCGGCCGGCGGCTGCCCGGTGAGGCAAGCGTAGAGCACGCCGCCCAGCCCGTAGACGTCGGTGGGCGGACCGTGGGTGTGGATCGCTCCCTTCACCTGCTCCGGCGCCCAATACCCGGGCGTTCCCTGGAGCGCGCCGGTCGCGGTCAGGCGACTGCCCTCGCGCTCGCGGTCGAGGACGAGCCCGAAGTCGGTGAGCAAGGCCTCGTCGCCCCGGAGGAGCACGTTGTCGGGCTTGAGGTCTCGGTGCAGCACCCCGCACGCGTGCACGTAGCTCAGCGCCTGCGCCAGCTGCCGGACGTAGCGCACGGTGTCCTCGACGGAGAGCGGGCCACCGCGCTGGAGCCTCGCTTCGAGGGACTCGCCGTCGACGAACTCCAGGGCCAGCCACGGACGGCGTTCGTGCTCTCCGGCCCCGAGAATGGGCACCACGTACGGGTGCCGCAGCCGACTGAGCGCCTGGACCTCGGCCTGAAAGCGTTGGCGGCCGGCCTCGCTTTCGTTGGCCAGCAACAGCTTCAGCGCCACCAGGCGACCCGCGGGATCGGCGGCGCGGTAGACCGCGCCGTTGCCTCCGCGAGCGATCTCTTCCAGCACGGTGTAGGGACCCAGCTGCACGCTGAACAGCTTAGGAGGCCGCCGGCCGCTCGGCTACTCCGCCCGCGAGCTCGCTGTGCGCCGGCTCCTAGGTCGCGGGCTGTCGGGCGAAAGGGAGTCGCGGGGCGTCGTCAAGGGCGCCCGCGCCAGCGACTTCGACTCAACTTCCAGGCGCGTTGGGGCCTGCCAGCCGAGCTGGGCGGCGCGAGCCCGCTGCAAAGCGTAAGCTTGCAAGCGAGGCAGCATGACCCGGTCCCAGCTCACCCTCTGCTCGCTCCTGCTCGTTGGCTGCTCCTCTGCGCCCGAAGACGGAGTCGGAGGGGCGAGCTCGAATCGCCAGCCCTGGACCCCTCCGCCTCCCGTTCTCGCGGTGCTCGAGCGGGCGCTGGACGAGCTTCCCAGGTTCCTCGAGCTGGACCCGGGCACCGTGAGGGTCTCGGCCAGCGCCACCGTCCCGCTGGAGATCGCCTATCCCAGCCTGAGGACCGAGCGGCTCGAGGCC
>JAGQRJ010000347.1 GCA_020425635.1 Planctomycetota bacterium
CTCACACACGCAAACGGGCCGCCCGCAGGCGACCCGTCTGGAGGTGAGCGAGCGCGGTCCGTCTCAGAACACGCTGCCGGCGCCAGCCTTGATCAGGTTCAGGATCCCCGAGGTGGGATACATGCCGAACACGAGGGTCAGCGCGGTCGCGATCCCCACCGCGAGGCCCGAGGCCCAGCGCCGGTGGTCGAGGGCCACGACCTGCTGCTCCTCGCCGTCGAGGCCGCGGCCGGGCTCGTGCATCCACATCACGACCACGATCCGCAGGTAGTAGAACAGCGAGAGCACGCTCATGAGCAGCGCGATCACGACCAGGGTCACGTCGCCCGCCGCCACGCCCGCGCGGAACACCCACAGCTTGCCAATGAAGCCCGCGGTGCAGGGAATGCCCGCCAAGCTGACCATGGCCACGGTCATGGCGAAGGCGCTCTTGGGCTGGGTCTTGGCCAGGCCCGCGAGCTGGGAGATATCGTCGACCTCCTCGCCGTCGCGCTCGAGGTGGCAGAGCACGGCGATCGCGCCGAGGTTCGCCGCGGCGTAGCCGAGCAGGTAGAAGAGCACGCCGCCGACGGCGTCGACGCCCACCCCGACCAGCTGCGCGCTGGCCCCGACGTTCGTCACGTAGCCGCTGTGGCTGGTGTCGAACACCCGCGACACGGCCACCAGGCCGATCACCAGGTAGCCCGTGTGCGCAATGCCCGAGTAGGCCAGCAGGCGCCGCGGGTTGCGCTGGGTCAGCGCGCCCGCGTTGCCGAGGATCACGGTCAGCGCCGCGACGAGCCACAGCAGCCAGCCCACCGCCGGGTTCAACGCGCCGCCGGCGCCGAGGGCCACGAGCACCCGCAGGCCGCCCGCAAAGGCCGCGACCTTGACGCCCACCGACATGAAGCCGGTGACCGCGGTCGTGGCGCCCTCGTAGGCGTCGGGGGCCCAGGCGTGGAAGGGCACCGCGCCAACCTTGAACAGCACGCCGATCAAGAACAGCACCGCGCCGACCAGGGCCAGGCTCGACTGCCCAGCGCTCATGTTGGCCGCGGCGATCTCCGAGAAGTGCACGCTGTGCGCGGCCCCGTAGATCATGGCCATGCCGTAGAGCAGGAAGCCCGAGGAGAAGGCGCCGAGCACGAAGTACTTCATGGCGCCCTCGGCCGCCCGCGAGCGCGCCCGGTCGAGGCCCGTCAGCGCGTAGACCGCGATCGACATGACCTCCAGCGCGACGAAGAAGGTCACCAGGTCGTTGGCGACGATCAGGCCCATCATGCCCGAGGTGGCGAACAACAGCAGCCCGTAGAACTCGCCGTGCGAGAGGCTGTGCGGCAGCCAGCCGGTGGCCTTGGGGTCGGTGGGCATGCCGTGGTGGGCCGCCGCGAGCGAGATCAAGAAGGTCGCCAGCAAGACGGGCATGGCGGCGGCGGTCGAGAAGGCCGAGGTCGACAGCGTGCCCGCGAGGTGCTCGCTGAACTCCGCCCCCGACCAGAAGGCGATCGCGGAGAAGCCCGCGAGGCACACGCCGCTGAGGCTGATCATGCACAGCGGGAGGCGGCTGCGCTCGCTCTTGGAGAACAGATCGGCGACCAGCGCCACCAACCCGAACAGGGCGGGGAGCATGACGGGCAGAAGGTACTTGAAGTCCTTCGACGCGATCTGAATCGGGTCCAGTGCTTCCATGGCTTGCTTAGCCCCCGTAGAGCGCGGCGAGGTTGGTGATCGCCGGCTCCATGCGCGCGAGGAAGGGGCCCGGGACGAGCCCGAGCACGAAGATTGCGGCGAGCAGCGGCACGAGCCCCCAGAGCTCGACCGCCTCGAGGTCCTTGACCTCGCGGTTCGCGCCCTCGGTCGGTCCGAAGATCACGCGCTGCACGGCCCACAGCATGTAGACCGCGCCGAGCACCATGCCCGTGGCGCCCACCGCGGCGGCGCCGACGTTGTTCTCGAACATGCCGAGGAGCATCAGGATCTCACCCACGAACCCGGCGGTGCCCGGGAGCGCCACCGAGGCCAGGGCCGCGATCACGAAGCAGGTCGCGAGCATGGGCGCGGGCTTCGCCAGCCCGCTCAGCTCGGCGATCTTCTTCGTGTGTCGCCGGTCGTAAATGCAGCCCACGAGGAAGAACAGCGCGCCGGTCGAGAGCCCGTGGCCGACCATTTGGTAGACCGAGCCGGTGATCGCGCGGGCGTGGCCGCCCTCGACGAAGTTCGGGTTGGTGAAGCCCGCGAACAGCGCCGCGACCACCAGCCCCAGGTGGCTGATCGACGAGTAGGCGATCAGCTTCTTGAGGTCGGTCTGGGCGATCGCCATCAGCGCGCCGTAGACCACCCCGCCCACGCCGAGCCAGGTCATGAGCGAGGCCAGGCTGAACAGCCCGCCCGCCTCCTCGACCAGCCCGTCGGGGAACCAGGGGAGGCAGAAGCGCACGAAGCCGTAGCCGCCCATTTTGAGCATGACCGCGGCCAGGATCACCGAGCCCGCCGTGGGCGCCTGCACGTGCGCGTGGGGCAGCCAGGTGTGCACCGGGAACACCGGGACCTTGATCCCGAACGCGATCAAGAACGCGAGGCACACCCAGAACTGCTCGGTCGAGCTCAAGGCCCCCGGCAGCGCGGCGGAGATCGCGACCATGTCGAAGGTGTGGCCGGCCTTGACGTAGACGTAGGCGATCCCCGCGAGCATGAGCAGGCTGCCGACCGCGGTGTAGAGGAAGAACTTGAGCGCCGCGCGCACCCGGTCTTCGCCGCCCCACACCCCAATGAAGAGGAACATGGGGACGAGCTGCACCTCGAAGAACAGGAAGAACAGCAGCAGGTCGCGGGCGGCGAACACGCCGATCATGGTCGCTTCCATGAGCAGCAGCGCCGCGTGGAACGACTTGACCCGCTTGTCGATCCCCTTCCAGCTCGCGAGCACCGAGATCGGCACCAAGAAGGTGGTCAGCACGATCAGGAGCACCGAGATCCCGTCGACCCCCAGGCTGAACTGGGCGCCGATCGGCGAGAGCCAGTTGTAGACCCGGGCGAACTGGAAGCCGCCAGCGTCCACGTCGTACATGAAGTAGAGCGGGAGGCTCGCGAGGAAGGTCATGAGGCTCAGGGCGAGCGTGGCCGCGCGGGTGGCCTCGGGGTCGTCCTCGGGGATCCACGCCAGGAGCAGGACCCCGAGCAGCGGGATCAAGATCGTGACTTCGAGCAGAGGAATGCCTTCAACCATGGCTGGTCCTCAGTGGGTCCCGCCGCCGGCGAACCAGGCGGTCAAGAGGGTGAACAACGGGGTGGCGAGGATCGCGAGCAGCGGGAGGACCACGGCCCCCAGCGCGAACATGCGCAGGTAGGAGGTGGCCCGACCCGTCTGGGTCGCGCGGGCCATGTGCGAGAGCTCCACGCCCACGCGGCCCATGCCGTCGACGAGGCCCTGATCGAGGGTCGCGTCGTCGAACCAGCGCCAGAGCCAGTGCGAGAGCTGCTTGACCGCCGGCTGGGCGCCGCGCTTGTTGACGATCTCGTCGTACATCCAGGCCCGGAACAGGAAGTCGCGCAGGCGACGCATCCAGCCCACCGGCCGCTCCCAGGCGATCTCGCTCGGCGGCAGCGACCACAGCCAGGCGAAGCCGAGGGCGCAGAAGCCGACGGCGACCACCGCCCCGATCACGATCCCGGTGACCTCGAGGCTCACCAGGTAGTCGTGGTCCATGAGCGCCGTCGGGCCGGCGGCGACCACCGCGTGCAGCGAGTGGGGGAGCATGTCCGCCCAGCTCGCGAGGCTCGCGGGGAGGAAGAACTTCGGCCAGCCGAGCAGCGAGGCGAGCACCGCGCCGAGGGCCAGCACCTGCAAGGGCACGGTCATGACCCAGGGCGACTCGTGGGGGTGCCCGCTGCCGCGGTAGCTGCCGTAGAAGGTCATGCGGATCAGGCGCATGGAGTAGAGCGCGGTGAGGGCCGCGGTGAACACGCCCATGCCGTAGAGCAGCGCCCACACCCAGCTCGCGCCCTCGACGTTGCTGCGCGCGAGCACCTGGAACAGGATCAAGTCCTTGGAGAAGAACCCGCTCAAGAGCGGGAAGCCCGCGAGCGCGAAGGCTCCCACGAACATGGTCTTGAAGGTCCAGGGCATGGAGTCCTTCAGGCCGCCCATTTTGCTCATGCTCTGCGAGTGGCAGGCGTGGATCACCGAGCCGGCCCCGAGGAAGAGCAGCGCCTTGAAGAAGGCGTGGGTCACGAGGTGGAACATGGAGGCCCCGAAGGCCGCCGCGCCCACGCCGAGGAACATGTAGCCCAGCTGGCTGACCGTGGAGTAGGCCAGCACGCGCTTGATGTCGTCCTGGGCCAGGGCCGCCGCCCCCGCGCAGAACGCGGTCGTCGCGCCGATCACGGCCACGATCCCCAGCACGGGGATCCCGAACACCTGCGCGTCGATGAACAGGAAGCTCAGGCGCGTGATCATGTAGATCCCGGCCGTGACCATGGTCGCGGCGTGGATCAGCGCCGAGACGGGCGTCGGGCCGGCCATGGCGTCGGGAAGCCAAATGTGCAGCGGGATCTGCGCGCTCTTGCCGGTGGCGCCGACGAAGAGCAGCAAGCAGGCGACCCCGATCATGCCCGCGGCGCCGCCGCCGTGACCGTGCTCGCCCGCCGCCGCCGCGCTCCCGCCGTGGTCGACGAGGGTCCGCAAGAAGTCGACGTCGAGGCTGAACACCCCGTCGCCGAGCTCACCGAGCGCCGCCTGCCGGCCGAGCACGACCAGGCACAGCATGCCGAGCACGAAGCCCAGGTCGCCGATCCGGTTGACCACGAAGGCCTTCGTGCCGCAGGCGGCGTTGGCCTTGTCGTCGTAGTCGAAGCCGATCAGGAGGTAGCTGCACATGCCCACGCCCTCCCAGCCCACGAACATGAGCAGGAGGTCCTTGCCGAGCACGAGCACGAGCATGGCCGCAATGAACAGGTTGAGGTAGGTGAAGAAGCGCGCGAAGGTCCCCGCCGAGCGGTCGCCCATGTAGCCGGTCGAGTAGATATGGATCAGCGAGCCGATCCCCGTGATCACCAGCACGAGCAGGATCGAGATCCGGTCGAGGAGGAACGCGAAGTTGACCTCGAACCCGCCGACCGAGAACCAGTTGCCGAGGGTGAAGGTGAACGCCGCGGGCGCGACCTCGCCCGCGGCCACGATCACGCGCTCGCTGGGCTCGGCGTGCTCGGCGTCGTCGAGCTCGGCCTGGGTGATCAGGTTCTTGGCGAGCGCGTCCTGCACGAAGCTCTCGTAGGGCAGGTCGACGCGCAGGATCTGACGTTGGCTGGCGTGGCCGTGGGCGTGCACGGTGACCAGCTCGTAGCGGGCGAGCTCGCCGCTGTAGGCGTCGTAGACCCGACGCTGAATGTCGGCGTCGAGCTGGACCACCGGGCGGCTGTCGATCTCGCGCAGGTTGCTGAACAGCGCCGCCCCCATGACGAACGCGATCAGCGGCGCGCTGACGCCCACGCAGGTGACGAAGGACTTGCCGAGGCGTCGGCCGAAGAACGCGTTGAGCAAGAAGCCCAGGAAGGGCACGAGGATCAGCAGCGGGATCATGGAGGTGTTCATTGCGTCCTCGGCCCCTAATTCCGCAAGAGCGTCGCGCGCGGAGCGTCGACGTCTACGCTGCGCACGTGCCGGAACAAGGCGATCAGGATCGAGAGCCCGATCGCGACTTCGGCGGCGGCCACCGCCATGGCCATCAAGACCATGACCTGCCCGCCCTCGGCGGCGCCGCGCGGGAGGTGGGCCATTTCACGGCTGAAGCCGACCAGCGAGAGGTTCGCCCCGTTGAGCATGAGCTCGATCGACATCAGCACGATCAGCAGGTTGCGCCGGGAGAGCACCCCGAACACCCCCACGGAGAACAGCGCCGCCGCGACCATTTGCACGAGGTCTGGGGTCGTGAGGCCGTTCATGAGTGCGCCTCCTCGCCGGGCCCGGCGATCTTGGTCTGCTCGAGCGAGGTCCGGTGCGCCGAGCGCCCGAGCACGATCACGCCCGCGACCGCCGCGAGCACGAGCACCGTGACCAGCTCGAAGGCGACCACGTAGTCGGTGTAGAGGAAGGTCGAGAAGTGCTGCGCCGAGCCGAACTCCTCGCCCAGGCGCGGGGCCTCGTAGGAGGCGCCGCCGCGGCGGCTGATCCCGAACCAGAGCACCGAGAGCGTCAGGAGCGACATGAAGGCGGCGCCGAGCTTGGAGCCGTCGCTGGGCTCAGGGCCCATTTCGTCTTCGCGCAGGGTGAGGAGCATGATCACGAAGGTGAACAGCACCATGATCGCGCCGCCATACAGCAGCACCTGCATGGCCGCGAGGAAGGGGGAGCGCAAGCCCAGCATGAGCGCCCCGACCCCGGCGAGGGCGACCAGCATGCACAGCGCAGCCCGCACCGGGTTCCGCTGGGTGACCGTCAGGAGCCCGGCTCCCACGACGAGTAAACCCGCGAGGATGATGAGGAGGGTAGGCACGGCAGGGGGTCCTGTGAGTGAGCGGAAAGCAGCCCAGGGCTGAGGGTTCCGCGGTTGAGGGGGCGTATTCTACGGTGGGTTCCGGGCAGGATCTACTTGCGCGGGCGTTGAGGAACCTGAGCCTCGGGATTGTTCTCCAGCAGCCGCTCTTTGTCGTAAACCCTCTCGGTGCGGGAGGTGGTCGGCGTGTAGAGCTTGGGGGTCAGGCGAATCGCGTCGCAGGGGCACGCCTCTTCGCAGTAGCCGCAGTAGATACAGCGCAGCATGTCGATCTCGAACACCTTCGGGCGCCGCTCGCGGTCGTCCCAGGGCGCGGGCTCGGGCTCGATATGAATGCACAGCGCCGGGCAGGCGGCCATGCACAGCAGGCAGGCCACGCACTTCTCGCGGCCCTGCTCGTCCTTGACGAGGATGTGCTCGCCGCGGTGCCGCGGGTTGACCTCGCCGATCGCGCGGTCTTGCGCCGCGTAGTCGTAGGGGCCGACCTCGGGGTACTGCACGGTGAAGTTCGGCTTGAAGAAGCGCTGCAGCGTGATCCCGATCCCCTTGACGATCGAAGGCAGGTAGGACTTCTCGCTCGCCGTCAGCGGCGGGTGATCGCCCTCGGGGGCGTCCTGGGGGGCCGGGGTGTGAGGTGCGCTCATTGGCCCACTCCGATCGGGTTGAGGAAGTAGCCCGCGATCGCGGTCAACACGAGGTTGCCGAGGGCGAGCGGCACGAGGACCTTCCAGCCAATGTTCATCAGCTGGTCGTAGCGGAAGCGCGGCAGGGTCCAGCGGATCCAGATCTGGAAGCAGAGGATCGCCATGACCTTGGCCATGAACCACAGGTGCGACTTGATCGCGTTGATCCCGTCGGTGGCGTGCGGGTCCACCGCGACCCAGCCAAAGACCCCCCACGCGTCCGTGTCCCAGAAGCTCCCCCAGCCGCCGAGGAAGATCGTCACGAACAGCGAGCACATGAGGATCATGGCCGCGTACTCGCCGAGGAAGAACAGGGCGAACTTGAGCCCCGAATACTCGGTGTGGAAGCCGCCGACGAGCTCCGGCTCGCACTCCGGCATGTCGAAGGGCAGGCGGTTGTTCTCGGCGAACATGGCCACGAGGAAGATCAGCGCGGCCAGCGGCTGGCTGAACACGAGCCAGTTGGGCAGGGTCAGGAAGCCCAGGTCGACGAAGTCCTGGGTCGCCTGGTGCACCACGAACTGCTGCAGGTCGACGCTGCCCACCGTGGCCATGGCCGCGAGCACCGCGATCCCCATGGAGACCTCGTAGCTGATCATTTGCGCCGAGGCGCGCACGGCGGCCATCAGCGGATACTTCGAGCCCGAGCCCCAGCCGCCGGCGGCGATCCCGTAGACGCCCAGCGAGCTGATCGCGAACAGGAGCAGCACGCTGATCGGCACGCTGCACACCCGCAGGTCGACGATCACGCCGCTCCCGAGGGCGTCCCAGTGGTTGATCCCGAAGGGAATGAACGCGAGCGCGGTGGCGATCGGGAAGAACGCGAGGAAGGGCCCGAGGTACCACAGCAGCTTGTCCGCGTCCTTGGGAATGATCTCTTCCTTGAAGGCGAGCTTGATCGCGTCGGCCAGGGGCTGCAGCGAGCCGGGGACGAGCCGCAGCCCGCCCAGGCCGGGCACCGCGTAGGGCACGACGAAGTTCACCCGGTTGGGACCGAGCCGACCCTGCATGTAGGCCGAGAGCTTGCGCTCGAGGTAGATCAAGAGCGGCACGATCTGCAGCACGACCCCGATCACGAGGAGGCCCTTGATCAGCCCGATCACCGGGTCGGTGAACAGCAACTGGAGCACGGATTCCACTACACGTCTCCCCGGGTGGTGCCGTAGCCCGCCGCCGACTTGCGGTGCACGGACCCCCGCACTTGCTCGTCGTTGGCGCGGTTGTGGCCGCGGGACTTCGGCCCCGCCGGATAAAAGCTGTGCGCGTCCTCGGGGGCGACGGTGTCCTCGGCCCCGGGGAGCGGGACGCCGGCGTCGCCGGCGCGCTGGTAGGTGGCGTCGCCGAAGCTGCTCGGCGAGGCCGTGGCCAGCTTACGGAACACGCCGGCCGCGGAGAGCACGCGCGGGGCGAGCCCGCGGGCCACGGCCAGCTCTTGCAGGACCTCGACGTCGGAGACCCGCGCCCCCGACTCGGTGAGCGCCGCGCGCACGCGCTGCAGGCGGCCCTTGCCGTTGACGAAGCTGCCGTCCTTCTCGGTCCAGTGCAGCCCGCCGAACACCACGTCCGCGCCCGAGGCGAAGGGGCTCGGGCTGTGGCTGATCACGATCCGGTGCTTGGCCTTCGCGGCCGCGGTCACCAGCTCGGGGCTCCACTCGGCGCCGCCCGGGATCGCGTCGTGCACGATCAGGAGCGCCACGTTGCCCGCGGTCAGCTCGCTCTGCACGTCGTCGGGCGCGAGGTCGGAGCTGCCGAACACCCGCCGCGCGCCCTCGCGGTTGGGGTTCTTGTCGGCGCTGATCGTGAACCCGTCCTTGCCGGTCCAGGTCGGGCCGTCGGCGCGGTAGGCCAGGCCCACCGGTCCGTCGCTGCTCAGGTGCCGCAGGAGGTAGAGCTCCTCGTTGGTCGCGAAGCCGGTGCCGAGCACGGCGACGGTCGCGCCGCCGTCGAGGTCGCCGAGGATCGCGCGGGCGCGCTCGAGCGCGGCGAGGACCGTGGCCTCCTGCCCGTCGATCGCGACCCCGCTGCGGGCCTCGTGGGCCTCCCGGTAGGAGAGCCGACCCTCGTCGCACATCCACCAGCGGTTGACCGCCTGGTTCTCGCGCGGGGTCAGGCGCTTGACCTCGTCCTGGAAGGTGTCGACGTTCACGTTGCAGCCCGTGGCGCAGCCGCCGCACACGCTGTTGGTGCTGCGCAGCAGCCAGGGCCGGGTGGTGTGGATCGAGTCGCGGTCGAGCAGCGCGCCCACCGGGCAGAGGTCGACGGTGCACCCGCTGAGCGGGTTGTCGAGCTCGAGCCCGGGGAAGGTGTCGATCCAGCTCATTTCGCCGCGGTTCACCACCGAGAGTTCGCTCGAGCCGGCGACCTCGTCGCAGAAGCGCACGCAGCGCGTGCACACGATGCAGCGGTTGCCCGAGAAGCGCACCAGCGGACCCAGGTCCTTGCGCGGGCGCTGGGTCTTCTCCTCGACGAAGGGGCTCGTCTCGCGCCCGTAGTCGTAAGAGAACTGCTGCAGGTCGCACTCGCCGGCCTGGTCGCACACCGGGCAGTCGAGGGGGTGGTTGATCAGGAGGAACTCCATGACCCCCTCCTGCGCGGCCTTGACCCGGTCGCTCTTGGTCTCGACCTCCATGCCCTCGACGACCTGCGTGTTGCAGGCGATCACGGGCTTGTTCGGCGGCCCAGCCTTGGTCGCGAACACGAGGCACATGCGACAGTTCCCGGCGACGGAGAGCCCCGGGTGCCAGCAATAGTGGGGGATCATCTTCCCCGCCTTCATGGCCGCCTGGAGCACGTTGTCTCCAGGCTGGGCCTCGACGGCGTCGCCGTCGATCGTGATCGAGATCGTGGTCTTGGCTTCGACCTCGGAAGCGGCGTCGCTCACAGGCTACCTACTTGCCACCCAGCATCGGGGCACAGACCCCGGGGGAGGGGCGACTCTCTTTGATCAAGGCTTCGAACTCGTGGCGGAACTTCTTGATGTAGCTCTGCGCCGGCCAGGAGAAGGCTTCCGCGAGCACGCAGATCGTGCGCCCGCAGGCCTGGTTCGCGATCTGGTCGATCGTGTCCAGGTCTTCCATGGTCCCCAGCCCGTGGGCGATCCGCCACACGATCCGGGTCATCCAGCCCGAGCCTTCGCGGCAGGGGGTGCACTGCCCGCAGGACTCGTGGTCGTAGAAGCGCAGCACGTTGAGCAGCGCGTTGACCATGCAGGTGGTCTCGTCCATGACGATGATCCCCGCGCTGCCGATCGAGCTGCCGGCGTCGGCCACCGCGTCGTAGCACAGGGGCACGTCGAGTTCGTCGGCCGTCAGGACCTGGAAGGACGAGCCGCCGGGGACCACACCCTTGACCTTGCGCCCGTCGCGGATCCCGCCGCAGAAGCGCTCGTCGTGCAGCAGCTGACGGATCGTGATCCCGAAGGGCACGTCGTAGAGCCCGGGGCGCACCACGTGGCCGCTGACGCACCAGATCTTGGGGCCCGCGCTGCCCATGCGCCCGCGGGGCGGCGCCTCCTCGGCCGACTGCGCCGGGGTGCCCAGCGAGTTGTACCAGTCGAGGCCCTTGTCGAACATCAGCGGCAGGTTACAGATCGTCTCGACGTTGTTGACGATCGTCGGCTGGCGCCAGGCGCCCTCGATCGCGGGGTAGGGCGGCTTCAGCCGCGGGTAGCCGCGTCCGCCCTCGAGCGAGCTCAAGAGCGCGGTCTCCTCGCCGCAAATGTAGGCCCCCGCGCCGCGGTGCACGGTGCAGTCGAGGCGCTTGCCGAAGCCGAGGGCGTTGGGCCCGAACACGTTGTTCTTGTAGGCCTCTTCGAGGGCCGCGTTGAGCACCTCCGCGCCGTAGGTCATTTCGCCGCGAATGTAAATGTAGGCGTCGTTGGCCCCGATCGCGTGGCTCGCGATCACGATCCCCTCGAACAGCAGGTGCGGGTCGCCCTCCATGAGCTTCCCGTCCTTGAAGGTCCCGGGCTCGCTCTCGTCGGCGTTGACCACGAGGTAGCGCGGGCCGGGCTTCTGGTCGACCGAGGGCACGAAGCCCCACTTCATGCCGCAGCCGAAGCCCGCGCCGCCGCGCCCGCGCAGGCGGCTCTTCTTGACGAAGTCGATCACGTCGGCGGGCGACATGTTGAGGGCCTGCTTGACCCCCTTGTAGCCGCCGTCTTTGACGTACTCGTCGTAGGTCGTGTAGCGCCCCTTGAGGCAGCGCCGGAGCAGGAGCGGCTCGTGGGTCAAGCACTCGTACTCGTAGTCCTTCTCGCCCTCGGGCAGGGTCCGCGTCGCCGAGCGGTCGGCGGGCTCGTGCCAGGCCAGCGGCGTCTTGCGCCCGCCCTTGAGGTCGAAGGCCTCGGGGTCGTCGCGCAGGGTGTCGACGATCTGGTCGAAGACCTCGGGGGTCATGAGCTCGTGGTTGTAGCCGTTGATCTGGACCAGGGGCGCCTTGTCGCAGGCGGCCATGCACTCGGCGCGCTTGTAGGTGAACAGCCCGTCCTCGGTGGTCTCGCCCGGCTGGATCCCGAGCTTCTGCTCGACGTGCTTGGCGAAGTCGTCGGCGCCGCGCAGCGCGCAGGGCAGCGTGCGGCAGAGCTCGATCACGAAGGTCCCGTCGGTCTCGCGGCGGAAGTGCGTGTAGAACGTGACCGTCCCCAGCACGTAGGCCGGCGAGAGCCCGAGGTGCTTCGCCACGAGCTGCATGCCGCCCAGGTCGACCTTGCCGAACTCGCGCTCGGCGAGGCGCAGGGCGGGGAGCAGCGCGGCGCGGCGCTCCGGGTAACGCGAGCAGATCTGCTCGAGCTCGTTCACGACGTCGGCGGAGAACTCGCGCTCGATCACCTCGGCGTCGGCGGTAGGCAGTGCGGTAGCCATTAGCGATCCAACTCCCCTGCAATCACGTTCAACGAGCTCATGGTCGCGACCACGTCGGAGACCAGCTTGCCCTGGATCATTTCGCGGATCGACTGGAAGGCGAACAAGCACGGCGGACGCACGCGCACCCGGTAGGGCACCGCGCTCCCGTCGGAGATCAGGAACCAGCCGAGCTCGCCGTTGGGCGACTCGGTGGCGCTGTAGATCTCGCCCGAGGCCGGGGTCTTGAGCCCGTGCCCGGGCATGCTCAGCATGAAGTGCTGGATCAGCGACTCCATTTTGGTGTAGACGTCGTCCTTGCTCGGCAAGGTCGCCTTGCTGCCGAGGGCGTTGATCTCGCCCGCGGGCATGCTGTCGAGCACCTGGCGGCAGATCTTGGCCGACTCGCGGATCTCGGCCAGGCGCAGCTGGTAGCGGCTGTAGACGCAGCCGTCGGTGAACACGGGGATCTCGAAGTCGTACTGCTCGTAGCCGAGGTAGGGCCGGTCGCGGCGCAGGTCGCGGTCGATCCCCGAGGCGCGCGCCAGGGGCCCGGTGAGCCCGTAGTCGATCGCCTCGTCGCGGGTCAGCACGCCCACGCCCACGGTGCGGTCCATGAAGATCCGGTTGCGGGCGAGCATGCCCTCCATGTCGCGCACGGTGTCGTCGAGCCGGTCGAGGAAGGTCCGCACGCGGTACTCGACCCCGTCGGGCAGGTCGAAGGCCAGCCCGCCGACCCGGGTGTAGCTCGTGGTCAAGCGCCCGCCCGAGGTCAGCTCGAACACGTCGTAGACCTTCTCGCGCTCGATGAACGACCAGAGCATGGGCGTGAAGGCGCCCATGTCCATGCCCTGCAGGCCGATCCCCAGAATGTGGTCGCTGATCCGGCTCAGCTCGCACATGAGCACGCGGATCGCGGCGGCGCGGGGCGGGATCTCGATCCCGAGCATCTCCTCGACCGCGCAGGCGAAGCCGGTGTTGTTGGCCATGGCGCTGAAGTAGTTCATGCGGTCGGTGACCACGATGAACTGGTTGTAGGTGCGGTATTCGCCCAGCTTCTCGAAGCCGGTGTGCAGGAAGCCCATGTCGGGCTCGGAGCCCGAGACCTTCTCGCCGTTGAGCCGCAAGATCAGGCGCAGCGTGCCGTGCATGGCCGGGTGCTGCGGCCCGAAGTTGATGATCATGTCCTTCTCGCCCAGGCCGGGCTCGAGGGAGATCGCGCCGTCGCCGAACTGGCGGGTCGGGATCGGGTCGCTGGAGAGCGAGGTGGCTTGCGGGGTGGGGCTACTCATAGGAAGCCTTCTTCGTGCGGGGGATCACCGGGAAGTTGTCGCGCTCGCCGCGCCCGCGCAGGGGGTAGTCCTTGCGCAGCGGGTGCCCGACGTAGCCCTCGGGCAGCAGCAGCCGCTTGAGGTTGTAGTGCCCGGTGAACTCGATCCCGTACATGTCGTAGACCTCGCGCTCGGGCCAGTCGGCCCCGCGCCAAATGTCCGTCGCGGTGGGCAGCACCGGGTCGTCCTCGTTGAGGTAGGCCTTGACCCGCAGCCGCGCCTCTTGCCCGAGGTTGGTCAGGATCCAGACCATGACGAAGCGCTCGGGGTGCTCGCCCTCGAGCTTGAGGGTGTCGTAGGCGGTGACGTCGGTGAGCTGGTCGAAGCCGAGCGCGTTCTTGCAGTGCGCGAGGGTCTCGTGCGCGCGCTCGATCGGGACGTAGATCACCTGCTGGTCGCGGAAGGCCTCGCGCTTGACGAGGTCCTTGCCGAGCCAGGCGCACACCGCGTCGGCCAGGCGCCGCTCGCGCTCGACGCGCCGGGCGGCCGACTCCGCCGCGCGCTCGCGGCGCTCGGCGTAGATCTTGCCCATGTCGGCGAGGGGAAGGCTGGTCATGCGTTCGCCTCCTGCTTGCGGCGGTCCATGGCCTCGAGCCGCGCGAGGTGGTCGATCCCGGTGCGCTCGTCGATCAGCTTCTGGATCTCGGTCTTGCCGACCTTCTCCTGGATCAGGCGCACGGCGTCGATCAGGTTCTCCGGGCGCGGCGGGCAGCCGGGAATGTAGACGTCGATCGGAATGAACTGATCGACGCCCTGGATCATGGTGTAGGTGTCGAACACCCCGCCGCACGAGGCGCAGGCGCCCATGCTGATGCTCCACTTGGGCTCGGGCATTTGCTGCCAGATCCGCTGGAGCACGGGCATCATCTTGAGGGTCACCCGCCCACCGACGATCAACAGATCGCTCTGGCGCGGCGAGAAGCGCACGACCTCGGCGCCGAAGCGCGCCATGTCGTAACGCGACGACATGGTCGCCATGAGCTCGATCGCGCAGCACGCGGTGCCGAAGGGCATCGGCCAGAGGCTGTTCTTACGCCCCCAGGCGAGGAGGTCCTTGACCCGCGTCGAAATGAAGTCGTTGCCGAGCCAGTCTTCTAGTCCCATTCGAGACCCTTCCTCTTCCAGACGTAGTAGAGGCCTACGCCGAGCACACCGACGAACAGCAACACCTCGACCAGGAGCACGAGCTTGACCGTGGCGTCGATCCCCGGCTGGCGGAACGAGGCCGCCCACGGGAACAGGAATACGGTCTCAAGGTCGAACAAAATGAACAGGATCGCGACCAAGTAGAAGTGGATCGAGTAGCGCTCGCGAGCGCCCTGCTGGATCGGCTCCATGCCGCACTCGTAGGGCAGCGACTTCGTCTCGTCCGGCCGCCGCGGCCCGAGGAACTTGGAGAGCGCCAGCACCGCGCCGCCGATCGTGATCCCGATCAGGGCCATGAAGACGAGGGGGAGGTAAGCGGTAAATGTGCCCAGGTGCAGCGCACAGATACCGCCCGAGAGGGCAGTAGACATGGAGACCCCTTGCTGTCGCGGCGGATTATACGGTGCCCCCAGGTGGGAGCAAGCGGCGTGGGGTCACGGTAAGTTCTTGCCGTCTTTGTTCTTCGCGTGGCGCGCCGGGGAGCGCGGGCGCTAACCCCAGACGTGACGTTCCGCAAACCCAGCGCCTGCGGATCGACCCGAACCCCGACGCCGGCCCATGGCGAGGTCCAGGAGTGGACCTACCGCGGCGCGCTGCTCCGCTACCGCCTCGACTGAGCGCGGGGCACACGCCTGCTACCCTGGGCGCATGCTGGCCGAGCTCGCGCGCAACGTGTTCTCCCTCCCGCGCCCCGTGCAGACGAGGCTCGCGGGCCCCCCGTGCGCGGCCGACGGCTTCGCCCTCGACCCCCAGGTCCAGCTCCTGCTGCGCATGGGCAAGATCGTGCCCGCGCCGCCGAGCTACGCGCTGCCCCTGGCCGAGGCGCGCCGCTCCTTCGACGCCGACGCGCTCCTGCTCGCGGGCCGCCCGCGGGCCGTGGGCGGCGTCACGACCGGCGTCGCCCCCGGAGAGGTGCCCGTCCCGCTGCGGCTCTACTGGCCCCCCGAGGCGCCGCGCCGGGGCGACCTGCCCGCGCTGCTGTTCCTGCACGGAGGCGGCTTCACCGTGGGCAGCCTGACCAGCCACGACCCGGTGTGTCGCCGGCTGTGCGCAGACCTGGGCTGCCTGGTGGTCGCCGCCGACTACCGCCTCGCCCCGGAGCACCCCTACCCCGCCGCCTTGCGCGACAGCCGCGCGGCCTGGGAGTGGCTCGTCGGGCGCGCCAAGGCGCTGGGGGTCGACCGCCGCCGGATCGCGGTCGCCGGCGACAGCGCCGGCGGGAACCTCGCGATCGGGGTCGCGCGCAAGGCCGCCGTGCCCCCCTGCGCGCTCATGGTCCTCTACGGCGGCACCGACAGCGTCGAGGTCCACCCGTCGGTGATCACCTTCGCCGACGGGTTCATGATCACGCGCGAGTCGCTGGAGTGGTACGTGCGCCAGTACGTGCCCCCCGGGCACGACCTCTCCGACCCCTGCTTGTCGCCGCTGCGCGCCGACGACCTGCACGTGCTCCCGCCGACCTACGTGGCCACCGCGGGCTTCGACCCCCTGCGCGACGAGGCGCGCGCCTTCGCGCGCAGCGCCCAGGCGCAAGGCGCCGAGGTCGTCGACCGCTGCTTCGGCTCGCTGATCCACGGGTTCTTGAACTTCACCGACCTCAAGGCGGCCTGCGCCGCCTTCGACGAGTGCACCGCCTGGCTGCACGACCAGCTCTACCCCGCGCGGCTCTCCGTCGCGCGCTGACGCCCCGAGGATCGCGCCATGCCCCGCCTGACCGCCCTGCTCAGCGCCTGCCTGCTCGCCTGCGCCGCCCCCGCCTGCGCCGAGGACGACGCCGAGACCCAGAAGCTCCGCGCCGAGCTGGCGCAGCTCCGGTCGCGGGTGCAGACCTACCAGAAGCAGGTCCAGGACCTGCAGCGCTCCCTGGGCCAGACCGCCCAGCGCGACGACGCGCTCAAGGAGCGGCTCGAGCAGCGCGAGGCCGAGCTCGGCGAGCTGCGCGCCAAGGTCAAGGCGCTGCTCCCGAACACCGACCGCTACCCCGAGCTCGCCCAGCTCGTCGAGGGCTTCGAGGCGGACCCCGACCTGCGCAAGGCGATCGAGGCGCTCTCCGAGGCGACGGGAGTCGAGATCCGCGTGCACCGCTCGGTGCCCAAGGACGCCGCCCTGGCGCTCTCGACCTGCGACCTGCAGCTGATCCAGGTCCTCGAGCTCGTGGTCAAGAACGCGCGCGGCGCCGACGGCGAGCGCCTGACGCTGGCCTGGACCTGGCGCGCCTCGCGCGGCGTCGAGGTCCGCGCGGTCAGCAAGGAGTGAGCCCGACCCCGCCCGACCAGCGAGGAGCGAGCCCGACCTCGCCCGCGGTCGCCGCGCTGCACCGCACCCGCGACGCCGCCGAGC
>JAGQRJ010000348.1 GCA_020425635.1 Planctomycetota bacterium
ACTTCGGCCTCGCGAAGGACGTCGGGGGCGCGCGCGACGTGACCGTCAGCGGCGAGGTCCTCGGCACGCCGAGCTACATGGCGCCCGAGCAGGCGGCCGGGGACCTGGCGCAGATCGATCGCCGCGCGGACGTCTACGGGCTCGGGGCCACGCTCTACGCTGCGCTCGCTGGGCGCGCTCCCTTCGCGGGCGGGAGTGTGCTCGCGACCCTGGAGCAGGTCGCCAAGGACGAGCCGACCCCGCCGCGCAAGCTGAACCCGGCGGTGGACCTCGACCTCGAGACGATCTGCCTGCGCTGCCTCGAGAAGGACCCGGCCGAGCGCTACCCCACCGCGGGCGCGGTCCGTGACGACCTGCGGCGCTTCCTCGCCGAGCGCCCGATCCTGGCGCGGCGCTACGGACTGCGCGACCTCGCCCGCAAGTGGCTGCGACGCAACCGGACCCTCGCCGGGGTGAGCGCGGGCCTGATCGGCCTGGCGCTGGCCGTGATCGTGGCCGGGAGCGTCTGGTTCTCACTGCGGCTGAGCGCCGCGCTCGAGGCCGCCGAGCACAGCGCGGCCGAGGCGCGGCTCGAGGCGGAGCGCGCCGAGCAGGAGCGCGAGCGCGCTCAGCGAGCCGAGCGCCTCGCCGAGGCGGAGGCCGAAGCCGCGCAGGAGGTCGCCCAGATCGCGGCCGGGACCCTCGGTCAGCTCGCGCTCGAGGTGCACGAAGAGCTGAGCCACCTCCCCGGTCCGCGCGCCCGCGAGCTGCGTCGCCGGATCGCCGAGCACACCCGCGCCGACCTCGAGCAGCTCCGCGCCGCAGGCGTCGGCGGGCCGACCCTGAGTCAGCTCGAGGTGCTCTCGCTGCAGCAGCAAGTCGAGACCCTCGAAGAGGACAAGGCCGATACCGAGGCGCTGGCCCTCGGCTTGGAGGCGGTTGCGCGCTCGCGCGCCCTTCTCGACGCGCTGCCCGCGGACGCAGACCTGGAGCAGAGCCTGGCCCTCTCGGGGCTCCTCGCGCGCTCCCTCGACGGCGCGGGGTCCATGCAGCTCAGCGCGGGGAACGCCGCCGCCGGACGCGCGCTGCTCGAGGAGGGCCTCGCCTTGCGCCGCGCCGACCTGGCGCGGAGCCCCGACGACCCGGGGCTCCTGCAAAACCTGGCGGTCTCGCTGCGCAGTGTGGCCGAGCTCGACGAGGCGGAGGGCAAGCTCGCTGAGGCGCTGCCGCTCCACGAGCAGTGGCTCACGGTGTGCGAGCGCGTCGAAGCGAACTCGCCTCAGAGTCTGCGCTTTGCCTACGAGACCTGCCTCGCGCGCTGCGGGCTCGCGAACCTGCGCGCGCAGACCGGCGACGCTCCGCGCGCGCGCGAGGCGTTCGCGCGGGCAGCCGAGGCCCTGCGCGCGCTGCTCGAGCGTGACCCGACCGACCACGCCTCGCGGAAGCTGCTCGCCCAGTGCTTGATCGGGCAGGCCGACGTGGAGCGCTGGCAGCACCACGAGGAGCGCGCGCTGGAGCTGCAGGTCCAGGCGCTCGAGGAGTCGCGGCGCCTCCTGCGCGAGGACCCCACCGACGAGGCGCGCTGGGCCGTGGCGCGCGCGCTCTACGCCCTGGGGATCACCCGGGCCGACCTCGAGCGCTTCGCCGAAGCTCGCGCGGCGCTGGGTGAGGCGAACGCCGTGTTCGCCGAGCTCGTAGAGGGCGAGCCGGAGGACCTCGTGAAGCGCCAGGGCTGGGCCTCGTGCCTCGGCCAGGAAGCGTCGCTGGCCCTGGCCACCGGCGACCTCGTGGCCGCGCGCGAGGGGTTCGCGAGCGCCGCGCGCGAATTCGTCGCCCTGCTCGACCTGCGCCCCGCCGAGGGGCAGCTGCGCCGCAACCTCGGGGTGCTTCAGGCCAAGCTGGCCGCGGTGGAGGTCGCGGCGCAGGATCCGGCGCAGGCGCTGGTGCACCTCGCCGCTGCCGAGGCGACCCTGCTCCCCCTGGGGGAGGGGGCGGCCCCCGACGTCGAGGTGGTCTATCAACTGCAGCGGCTGCACGTCGACGCCTGCGGCCTGTGCGGGGGCCAGGGCGACGCCGAGGCGGCGCGTGCCCACGCCGATCAGGCCCTGCGTTGGGCGAAGCGCTTCTTCGCGCTGACCCCGGACCACCCCAACGCGCTCACCGACTTGACGAACGCCCACCACCGGGTCGCCCAGCTCGCCCTCGAGGCGGGGGACCCGGCGCGCGGGCTGCCCCACGCGGTGGAAGCGGTGCGCCTCGTCGAGGCCCGGATCGAAGTGGACGCCAGCAACCCGACGGTCTACCGCAACCGCTCGATCTACCTCGCGCTCGAGGCTCGGCTGCGCCAGGCGCTGGGCGATCCCCTCGGCGCGCTCGAGCGTTGCGACGCCGCCTTCGAGCACCACCTGCGCGTCGCCGCGCGCCAACCCGAGCTCAGCTACGAGGTGCGGACCTTCGCCTGGGACCGGGTGCTGGCGCTGGCGGAGGCCCTGAAGGCTCCGGACGCCGAACTCGTGGCGCGCGGGTTGCAGATCGTGCGGGATTACGCGCGGATCTCGGCGGCGGAGTGCCACGCCCTGCGCGGCATGCGCGAGGGGGCGAGCGCCGAGGACCGAGCGACGATCGATCAGCGTCTGACGGAGCGGCAGGCGGTGATCGAGCTCCTGCGCTGCGACCCGCGCTGGGCGCCCCTCGACGCAGACGGCGCGCTCGGAGCCGCGCTCGACGCTGCGCAGTAAGCCGCAGTTCAACGAGGATCCCCACCCCTTCGCCTGGACAAAGCCAGCGGATCAGATCCTCGCGTCCGTCGGGCGGGCTGCCGAGAGGACGCTCGGGATCCAGCGCAGGAGCGCGGCCGAGTGATTCGGTGCGGAACTTCTGGCGGTGGACAGCAGGTCACGAAGCGCAAGGTCGTCGTCCACTCGCCGAGCATGCGGCCCTCCCCGCATCGCCGCGCCGGGTCGTCTGGCTCCGCGACGGACGTCAGCGTAACCCGCGTCGCCGCCCGCGGGACGGCGCGCGGCCGGGTTCGGCGGCGCTCGGCTGCGCGCAGCCAGCTCCGCGAGGACGAGGGCTGAACACGATCGATCCCTCCGCGACCCCCCGGGGTAGGATCCGGGCATGAGTCGCTGGGACAAGTTTCACAACGCGCGCTCGATCACGACCAACGAGCTCTTGCGTCAGGCGGTGGTCGACGAGCTGTGGGCGGACCTCACGAACTGGCCGCTCTCGGTCGAGCACTGGCACGACCCGGCGCTCCGCGAGCGCTACGCGCCCGTGCTCGCGCACGACTGCCCACGCCCCGCGCTGCCCGTGCTGCAGACGGGCCTGCAGCTCGCGCGCTGGGAGCTGGAGCGCGACTACGAGGCCCTCGACGACTTCGCGCGCAACGACCGCGGGGCGAAGCTCACCGGCAGCGGGCTCGAGGCCCTCAGCCTCGAGTTCCTCCACCGCTGGTTGACCGACTGCCTGCTCGAGGTGCTCGAGGTCACCGAGCTCAAGCGCTCGAACCTGATCGACGCGCTCCAGCAGCTGGAGACGCGCCTCCTGCTGCGGCCCCAAGGCTAAACGCTGCAGGGCGTTATCGAGCAGGCCCTTGACCTCCGGACCAGGATCCCCGACCCTGGAAGGGCGCCTGGGGAAAGGACACCTCTATGTTGAGACGCCTCCTCGTGATCGGCCTGCTCGCCACCTTCGCGGTGACGCCGGCGTGGGCCGACCAAGACGAAGACCACGAGCGGAAGGAGTTCCGCGAAGCCGAGGGTGAGGGCCAAGAGGCCGCGCCCGAGGGCCAGGGCGAAGAAGACCCGCGCGCCCAGCTGCAGAAGATCCTCGAGCTCATGGAGCGCGCCGAGACCAAGCTCTTCGAGGCCGACCCGAAGGAAGACACCCAGGCCGTGCAGAAGGAGATCGTCGAGGCCATGCGCTTCGAGGACAAGACGCACGAGGCCCTGGAGAAGCTGATCCACCAGATCGAGAACCAACCCCCGTGAAGCAGCGGCGGGTGCGGTGGGCAGGATGCCGACCAAAAGAGCAAGAGCCACAGCGACGACTGCAAGAGCTGCCAATCCGATCAGTGGAAGCCCGACAACGGGCGCTCCCAGGAGCAGCAGGAGCGTGAGAAGCGCGAAGAGGCCCAGCGCCAGGCCGACCCCGAGCAGCAGCGGCGCGAGCAGCAGGCTCAGGAGCAGCGCGAGCGCGAGCAGCAAGCGCAGCAGCAGCCCAAGAACGACCCGCAGTCGCAGCAGCCACAGGAGTCGGTGGAGGCCAAGCCGCCCCAGGACGAGCAACACCCGACGAGCGATCACGAGCACGCCGGCGGCCGCTGGGGCACACTCCCCGCGAAGCTGCACCAGGACGCGGGCAAGGCGGCCGACGCCGAGACCCCCGAGCGCTGGAAGAAGCTGATCGAGCGCTATCGGACCCGGCTCGCCGAGGAGCCGAAGAAGAACCGCTAGCGCGGTCGGCGGTCGCAGGCAGACGGGGCGCTTCGGCGCCCCGTCTTGCGTTGGGGCGGGCGCGGCGGGGCCGTGCGAGATCGGGTGCCGCGCGCCGTTCTAGCGGGTAGGCTGAGCCAGCACCAAGGAGGAGCACATGGCGCACCGAGTCACCTTGATCCCCGGCGACGGGATCGGCCCCGAGATCACCGACGCCGCGCTGAGGGTGATCGAGGCGACCGGGGTCGCCTTCGAGTGGCGGCGCCTCGACGTGGGCGAGGTCAGCCTGGCCAAGGGCGGCGAGCTCTTGCCGCAGGAGGTGTTCGACTCGATCCGCGAGACCAAGGTCGCGCTCAAGGGCCCGGTGGCCACGCCGGTCGGCAAGGGCCACCGCTCGGTCAACGTCACGATCCGCAAGACCCTCGACCTCTACGCCTGCCTGCGCCCGATCAAGTCGCTGCCCGGGGTGAAGACGCGCTTCGAGAACGTGAACTTCGTGATCGTGCGCGAGAACACCGAGGGGCTCTACTCGGGGATCGAGCACATGGTCACCGACACCGTGGCCGAGAGCCTCAAGATCATTACCGAGAAGGGCTCGACCCGGATCGCGCGCTTCGCCTTCGAATACGCCAAGAAAAACGGGATCAAGAGGGTCACCGCCGTCCACAAGGCGAACATCATGAAGGTCTCCGACGGGCTGTTCCTGCGCTGCGCCCAGGCCGTGCGCGCCGACTACCCGGAGATCGACTACGACGAAATGATCGTCGACAACTGCGCCATGCAGCTCGTGCGCTGGCCCGAGCAGTTCGGCGTCCTGGTCATGAACAACCTCTACGGGGACATTCTCAGCGACCTCGGCGCCGGCCTGATCGGCGGCCTCGGCGTCTCCCCCGGCGCGAACCTCAACGCCGAGCTGGCGCTGTTCGAGCCGATCCATGGGACCGCCCCGGACATTGCGGGCAAGGGCTGGGCCAACCCCACCGCCCTGCTCATGAGCGCCGCGCTCATGCTCGAGCACCTCGACGAGCGCGCGGCGGCCGCCAAGCTCCGCCGCGGCCTCGAGGCGACCCTCGGCGCGGGGGAGCACGTGACCCGCGACCTCGGCGGGAAGGCGAGCACGACCGAGTTCGCCGACGCCGTGATCGCGGCCATGCGCTAGCCCGCCTGCGTCCCGGGCTCTCCCGAACGATCACCCCGCTGCCAGGGCGCTTCGAGCGCGCGCGCCGCGGGAGGCCTAGGCCGCAAAGCTCACCACGAAGTGGTGAGTTTGCGGGGTAGCCGCCTGCGAAGCAGGCGGGCTGCGCCGGAGCGAGTCGGCGGCTC
>JAGQRJ010000052.1 GCA_020425635.1 Planctomycetota bacterium
CGCAGGCGTTAGGTCCCAGAGCGTGCCCTGCACGCGCTCTGCACTCTGAGCCTCGGAGTGCACGGCCACGGCTACGCCACCTGCCCGCTGCGCCGCCCGGCTACCGGCTGCTCGACCTCCGCCGGCTGGGCGACCTCGAGCGGCGCGGGCGGCGCCTGGACGCCCAGCTCGGTCGGGTCGAGGAGCTCGTTCGAGCCGCCGAGCAGCGTGCGGTCGACCAGGGCGTAGCGCGCGGGGGAGGCGGCGCCGAGTTTACGCGCCAGCTCCTGGGTCACGAGCTCGTCGAGCGCCTTCTTGGCCGTGTTGTAGGCCCAGCCGCCCTGGCCGGCCAGCTCGCGGCGCGAGAGCGGGCGCCCGCCCTGGGCGAGCAGGCGGTAGGCCTGCGCCGCCTTGGGCGAAAGGCACTCCAGATCGACCCGCACGGCGGCGCGCACGAGCTGGTGCACGGCGGCGTAGTCGGCGGGCGTCGCGATCAGGCGCCCGTGCTCGTCGCGCTGGCGCTGGCGCTGGTAGAGCAAGGTGTGGGCCGCGATCAGGCCAAGCAGCTTTTGGTTGCCGCGGCGGTCGTGGCTCGTGCGGGCCGGGAAGCGGAGGCGAGAGGCGAACGGGATCACGACCTCGAGCGAGTCGAGCAGGCGCTGCGCGTCTTGCCAGCGCTCGAGCTCGACCTCGGGCCGGGCTTCGCCCGCCCAGCGCGCGCGCTGCGCCTCTTGCACGAGCGCCGTCTGGCGTGCGCCGTCGTCGAGGGTCAGCTCCAGGCAGCGGGAGAGGTTCTCCTCGTTGATCGCGCTCGAGGTCGTTCCCGAGAGGAGCGAGATCGGGCCGTAGACCGTGAACGGGCGCGAGACCCCGCCGGGCTTGGGCGAAGCGCGCAAGGTCAAAGACCCGCGGGAGAGCAGCGTGCGCAGGCTGTAGTCGGCCTCCTTGGCGCCCACGTGCTCGTCGACCATGACGACCTTGTGCCGGAGCGCGTTGGGGCCGGCGTAGAACAGGGCCTGCGGCGTGAGCCGGGAGAGGAACTCCACGTGCTCGGCCGGGAGGAGCTTGGTGAGCACCTCGAGCAGCTCGGACTTGCCGCTGCTCGTGGGCGCGAAGAGCAAGGCCGAGAGCGGGCGGTCGAGGAGGCGCGAGGTCACGACGAGGTAGGCCAGGCGTTTCGTCGCCGGCTCGCCGACGAAGCCGAGGGCGTCCATGGCCTCGGCCGCGCGCGTCAGCAGGTCGCGGCGGCGCAGTAGGTAGAGCGCGCGGCGCTTGCGGTCGGGGGTCAGCTCGACCTGCTCCTGGGTCTGGGCCTGGGCCCGGGCGCGCTCGGCCTTGTCGAGGACCAGCGCGAGCTGGCCGAGGACCGTGTCGGGGTCGCGCCCGAACTGCCCGGCCACGAGCTGGGCGAAGCGCAGGCGCGAGCGGAACGAGAAGAGGTCGACGCGATCCACGAGACGCGGGCCGGTGGCGGCCTCCACGGGCGCGGGCGGGGGCGTGGCCTCGCCGCCGACCTCGCCGGAGGCGAGGGCGACGGCGATCACGGTCTTCGAGGCTGCCGGGGAGGGCAGCTCGTCGAGGGCATACTCCAGCCCCTCGACGACGCAGGCGAAGCCCTCCATGCTCACGCCGCCTCGGCGACGGCGAGCTCGTGGGCGGCCCGGAGGCACGTCAGGGCGCGCTGAACGAGGACCAGCACGCCCGGGTGCTCGGCGTGCCGCGAGGCGCGCTCGACGGCGGCCTGGGCGACCTGGAGGAAGGCCGGGAGCAGATCGGCGCGCCCGATCCGGCGGGGGTGCGAAGACCGTGGAGCGGCGCTACGGTGGCGGATAGCCATGGCGAGAATCCTTCGTTAGAGCGGGGTCGTCAGGGTTAGGACCCGATCGGCGGTTGCCGCCGCCGATCGGGTCTGAACACGTACTGCGTCCAGGTGTATAGGATGGCATGTGCGAGTGTGCAGCGCAACCCGATTTCTGTGTTTTGTTAGGGCTTTCGTGCGTGCAGTCTTGGCGCTCGAGTGCAGAGTGATTGCGCGGCCAGGCCAACGCACAAGCAGTGTGGCGGGTGTGGCTTAGGTCCACCCGCCGCCGCTCGCTGCACTCGTGGGGACGAGGCGAAGCCTCACAGTAGGGCGTGAGCGCACGTGGGGTGGCGTTCTGCGGAGGAGGCCCACTGTCCACTGTGGAGAGCGGCACCTGCTTTGCGGCTCCCCCCTTCGAAGCCTGCCTCATGCAGCCCGAGCCGCCCTCGCGGAGCTAGCTTGTGCAGGGCCGTCAAGATTGATCGTTCGGCACGTTCGGGTGTCGCGTGCTACGCCAAGCATGCGCCGCGCCCCACCACGCGCCACCGATCGCAAGGCGGAGCCGCGTGTCCGAGGCGGCTGGCCTCGCAAGGGATCCGTGCGGTCCGGCGCGGTGGAGAGCTTGTGGGCAGGTAGAGCGAGCGACCGGAGAGCCCCCCCAGCTCGGAGGGAGCGAGCTCGTGAGCTGTCCACAAGCTCTCCACCGCACGACTTGCGGAGCCTCTGCCGGGCTGCGGGTTCCGGCCGCTCGTCTGCCGGCCCCGTTCCGCCGTCCGGAAGCCAGGCCGGGGCCCGCAGCCCCCCCGCGCCGTTCCGGCTCCCTTGGCCATCAACCTTGATGATCCACAGACGCTCGCGAAACCGCTCTACTCCGCCCATGCAGCTGCCGTTGCCCGTGCACTTCCAATGGATCGCGATCCTGCTCTCGGCCTGGGTCACCCGGCGCGAGGTCGCCTACGTCGAGTACCTCGAGGCGGAGAATCGCTCCCTGCGCTCTCAGCTCCCCGGGAAGCCGAAGTTCACCGACGCGCAGCGACGCCTGCTCGCCGAGAAGGCCAAGGCCCTCGGCTGGGCTGCGCTGCACGAGATCGAGACGATCGTGACGCCCGCCACGCTCCTGCGCTGGTATCGCGAGCTCGTGC
>JAGQRJ010000349.1 GCA_020425635.1 Planctomycetota bacterium
ACGCGCACCGCGACCCGCTGGAGGCCCGCGGTCACGCAGTCGGGGACGAGGTCGGAGCGAGGTGCGACCACGGTCAAGGGGCCCGGCCAGTGCGCAGCGCCGAGGCGTCGGACCCGCTCGGCGCCGCGGTCGTCGAGGCGCCACAGCGGGAGCGCGGCCTCCAGGTCGGTCACGTGCAGGATCAGGGGGTTGTCTGCGGGGCGGCCCTTGGCGCGGTAGATCGCCGCGACGGCGTCGGCGTCGAGGCCACGCGCGCCCAGGCCGTAGACGGTCTCGGTCGGGAGCGCGACCGTCCCTCCCGAGCGGAGCACCCGCGCCGCCTCTGCCACGCCTTGGCCGCTGCGGCCGTCGAGTCGGACCGTGGAGGGACCTCGCTGCATGGACGAGGTGTATCCGACCGGGGACGCCCTGACCATGGTCACGCGCGCCAGGGGCGGGGCTTCGGATCTTTCGAGGGGTGGCTTCGAAAGCTCCGCGTGGTTCCCCTGCGCTCGACGTCCGATAGGGGGGCGAGAGCAGGGAGGGAGAGGGCATGTCGGTGTTCGCGGGACGCACCCTGGTCGTGGCGACCATGCACGGGAAGGAGCGCGTGATCGCGCCGCTGCTCGAGGAGCAGCTCGGGGTGCGCTGTGTGGTCCCAGACGGCTTCGACTCCGACCGCTTCGGGACCTTCACCCGGGAGGTCGCGCGCGCGGGGGATCAACTCGCGGCCGCGCGCGCCAAGGCACGGGCGGCCATGCAGCTCGCAGGAGCCGACCTCGGAGTGGCCAGCGAGGGCAGCTTCGACGCCGACCCCCTCGTCCCCTTCCTCATGTCCGACCTCGAGCTGGTTCTGCTCTGCGACGCGCGCTCGGGGCACGAGATCCGCGGGGTGCACCGCACCGCCGACACGAACGTCGCAGGAGCCTGGGTCACGAGCGTCGACGAAGGGCTCGCCTTCGCGGAGCGCGTCGGGTTTCCCAGTCACGGCGTGATCCCGCGGCTCGACGAGCAGCGCGCGGAGGGTCTGGAGAAGTCGATCAGGACTCGCGCGGAGCTGCGCCGCGCGATCCGTGCACTCCTGGGCCGATCCGTGGGCGGGCGGATCTACCTCGAGACCGACATGCGCGCGCACCGCAACCCGACCCGCATGCGCGCGATCCAGCGCGCCACGGAGGCCCTCGTCGAGAACGCGACGGCCGTCTGCCCGAGCTGCGCCGCCCCAGGGTTCAGCGTGGCGGACCTGCGGCGAGGCCTGCCGTGCGGCTGGTGCGGCGTGGGCACCGACCTCCCGCTGGAGGAGGTCCGGCGCTGCGCGCCCTGTGGCGCGACGGCGAGTCAGCCGAGCGCGCGCTTCGGCGAGACCGCGGACCCCCGCTACTGCAGCTCGTGCAACCCGTAGCCTACGCAGCTCCCAAGGCGAGACGCCCCGGAGTCTCGCCAGCCGCTGGCGCCCACGGCGCGCACGTCCTGCGCCAAGCCCACCTTCGCGCGACCGCGTGCTCACCTAGACTGGGAGCATGAACGCGAAGCATGCCTTGCTGGTGGACGGTCTGGGCGCCTGCGCGAGCGTGTTGCTGCTGGGGTTCGTGTTGCCGGCCATGCAGCCGTGGATTGGGATGCCGACACGGATCCTCTACCTCCTGGCGGGGATCGCGGCGCTCTTCGCCGCGAGCTCCCTCTCCGGCTACCGCTTCGCGGGCGACCACGCCACCCGCTGGCTGCGCGCGGTCATGGTCGCGAACCTCCTCTACTGCCTCCTGACCTGCTCCCTCGTGGCGCTGCACCTGGGCGAGCTCACGGCCGGGGGCGTGGCCTACTTCGTGGGGGAGGCCGCCGTGATCCTGGGCTTGGTGTGGGCCGAGCTGCAGGTCCTCAGGCGGGATCAGGGGTCACGGGGCGGCCCCCGTAGCGTCTAGGGCAGCGGGCGGACGGTGATCCGGATCAAGCGGTCGGTCGGCGGGTAGCTCCAGACCGGGTCGGCGAAGGGGCGCACGAGGCCGGTGCCCTCGTCGCCGCCGGTGTTGGGCGCGGCCTGGCGGGGGGCCTGATCCGGGCCGGCGGCGCCGACCTGGTTGGCCTCGCTGCCCGCGTCCCAGGCCCGCAGCGCTTGGCGCAGCTCGGCCTCGATCAGCGCGGGGGCGCGCAGGGTGCCGCCGGCGGTGAGCAGCTCGACGCCGCCCGGCTGCGTGGCCACGAAGGAGTCGTTGGTCGGCACGATCATGCTCGCCAGGCTGAGGAAGCGCGCGCCGGCCGCGGGGGTCAGCACCGCCTGGTAGCGGCTCCCCGGCCTGAGCGGGCCCGGGGCCGCCGCGCCGACGGGGGTGTTGGCGACGGACGCCGAGCCGACCCCCGGTCGCGCGGCGAGCTCGGCGACCCAGTCGCTCGGGTTGCCGTCTTCGGCCAGGCGCTCGAGGCCGGCCGAGGCGCGCTGGCCGGGCTCGAAGGCGCGCACGCCCGCCTCGTGCAGGATCAGCGCGGCCGGCGCGAGGATCTTGCCGCCCGAGGTGTTGGTCAGGGTCAGGGTCAGCTCGCCCGCCGCGGGGCCGGCGCTGACGGTCACGTCGATCACGCCGCCCGCCTGCGGGCCGGCGAGGTCGTTGGTGCCGTCGGCGTAGAGCCGCACCGTGGGGTCGGCGTCGGCGGGGCCGGTGTTGGGGCCGGGCTGACGCGCCGGCTGAAAGGCGCCCGCGCCGGGGACCTGGTTGGCCTCGCTGCCCGCGTCCCACAGCGCGAGCGAGCGGCGCGCCTCGGCCTCGAGCTCGCTCGCGGGGCGCAGGGCGCCCGTGGCGTCGAAGAGCTCGAGCCCCTCCGCGCCGAGGCTCACGAAGGCGTCGTTGCTCTCCACGATCATGGCGAGCAGGGTCAGGCGCGGGAACGCCGCGTCGGGGGTCAGCCGGACCTCGAAGCGCTCACCCGGCATGGCCGGCCCCGGGGGGGCGGTGGGCCGCTCGAGGGTCACCGCCGCCGCGCCGAAGGCGCCGATCGCGGCCTCGCTCGCGGCGAAGGTCACCAGGTCGGCTGGGCTGCCGTCTTCGGCCAGGGTCGTGAGGCCGTTGGCCGGGGCGGGTTGCCCGGGCTCGAAGGCTCGCCAGGCGGCGGTGTGGCTGGCCCAGAACACGGGGGCCAGGGGCGTGCGCACGCCGGTCGCCTCGCCGGTGTTGGTCAGGGTGAACACCAGGTCGCCCGCGTCGAGCCGCACGTCGACCTGCACCAGCTGCCCCGCGGGGGGGAAGGCGCGCACGGCGTGGTTGGCGAGGTGCACCGTGCCCTCGGCGGGGCCCATGTTCGGCGCCGGCTGGCGCGCCGGCTGGTAGGCGCCCGCGCCGGGGACCTCGTTGACCTCGGTGCCTGCGTCGTAGAGCGTGAGCGCCAGCTGCTGCGTGACCGGGTTGCCCTGGGCGTCGAAGAGCTCGAGGGAGCCCGAGACGAAGGCGTCGTTCGACTGCACGAGCATGCTCGCCAGGCTCAAGCGCTCGTCACGCCCGGGCTCCGCGCTGAACTCGAAGCGCGTGACCTGTCCGGGCGGCGTCGCGCCGACCTCGGCCTGCTGCGTGACCCCGGGGGTCGAGGCGAGCTCCGCGACCCAGGCCGTGGGCCCGCCGTCTTCGGCGAGCGCCTCGAGCCCCGCCGACGCCGGCGCCCCCACGACGAAGGGGTCGACGCCGCTTTGGTGCACCGCCCACGCCGCGGGGGCGAAAGGGGTGGGGAGGAAGGTCTCGCCCGAGAGGTTCTCGATCACCACCTCGAAGCGCTGCGAGGCCGGGACCGCGGGCGTGTTCGACGCCACCGGCGCCGTGGTCACCCCCCTCCCGGAGCTGCTGCGGTCGCTCCCGCACCCCGCCACGAACGTCCCCAGGGCTCCGACGAGCCCAACCGCAAACACTGCCTTCTTCATTGCCGCGTCCTCTCCGCGGACGGCCGCCTCACGCCGTCGAGAGGGGGTATCGGGCGGGGAGGGGTCGGTTACCGGAAACCCGAAGTTTCTTCAACACGAAGTTTCTTCGGCTGCCGGCGGGCTAGGCTCGTCGCACGCGTACATGCAAACGCGGCGCGCGAGGTTCACCCTCGACGGCGCCGCGGTCGGCAGGAGCCTGCGCTCCTAGAAGAGCATGAGGCGCGTGTGGCCGATCACCCAGCCCAGGCCGTAGACGTGGTTGGGCTGCTCGGTGGCGATCGCGTCCTTGTCCTGGCTCAGGTCGGCGATCGCGGCGAGGGCGTCTTCGCGGGTGAGGAACACCTCGACCAGGAAGCTGCACTCCTCGCAGGTTTGGGGGAACTCGTCGTGGGGCAGCGCCGCGTCGCAGTTGGGGCAGCTGAAGCTGTCGTCGAAGTTCTCGAAGTGGTGTCGCTCAGTCGTCATTCGTCCCTCGCCCTCGGTGATCCCAGGATCACTAAGAGCAAATCGCGAGCCGCGGGGCTCAGAGCGGGACGTCACAGAAGTGTCAGGGGTTACGGTCTCGAACAGGCTGCCTTCGTCTCGGTAGCGTTGCAAAGTACGTTCCGTGTCATGGGTTAGGGCACGGACGAGACGGGCGAAGGGGGCGGTGAGCTTCATGGTGCCTGGAGGACGCTCGGCTCCGGGGATGGTTTAGCGAGCGCCGCGGTTTTTCAGCAGGAGCGCCAGGCACACCGCCGCGTTGAGCGCGAGGGCGACGGGGACGTGGCCGGCGAGCTGGTGCTCGGCGCCGACGATCGGGCAGTGGAGCTGGAGCGCGACCTGGCCGCAGAGCGCGCCCGCGGACGCGACCAGCAGGCCGTCGGTGATCGAGAGCGCGCCGCGGGTGAAGGTGGCGGCCGCGAGCAGGGCGGGGACGGCGCACAGGCAGCCGAACACCAGGCACCCGATCGCCTTCTGGCGGAACATGCCCGCCGGCGGCGCGCAGGCCGGCAGCGTCGCAGCGGCTTCGGGGGCGAGGGCCAGCGCCAGCGGGATCGCGAGCCCGAGCAGCGCCAGGACACCCGCGGTGGCCGGCTTGAGCTCGGGCCGTGAGAGCGGCCACAGCGCGCCGGCGCCCGCGGCCCATACCCCGGCGAAGCACAGGCCCAAGACCAGGACCAGGCGTGGCCATGGGTAGTGCGCGAGGTCCGGCCGCGGGGCGAAGCCGGCGTTGAGCGCACCGATCGCCAGGGCCGCCAGGACCACCGCCAACACCCGGGCCCAGGTCGGCCAGGCGCGCAGACGCCCCCGCCAGCCGGCCTCGGCGGCGAGGGCCCCCTCGAGCTCGGCGAAGGCCGCGCCCGCGTCGAAGGCCTCGGGTTCCCCCACGGGCGCCAGGCGCGCCGCGGCGATCAACGCCTGACACGTCGCGCAGCCGCTGGGCGCCGGCGCGCGTCCGGCGCGCAGCGCGGCGGCGGTTCGGTCGCAGCACGTGGGTGAGCCCCTGCTCATGCCCGCTCCTCGAGGGTAGGTATCCCTTTGTTCACCTGCGGTTACGTCCCCGGGTCCAAGATTCCCCGCAGGGCTTCGTAAGCTCTGTGGGCTCTGACTTTTACTGCGCTGAGCGAGGCTCCCGTGATCTTCGCGACCTCGGCGAAGGGCAGACCCTCGAACCAGTGCAGCTCGATCACCTCGCGCTGGTTGGGGCGCAGACGCTCCAGCGCGTCGCGCAGGGCCTGCTCGCGCTCGCGGCGCTCGAGCCCGCGGCGGGCCGCCTCGCCCGACTCGCTGGGGTCGACGACCAGCTCGCGCTCGGCCTTGCTCAGGGTGCGGTAGCGCTTGCGGCGCAGGTTGAGCGCGATCGTGATCACCCACGGACGCAGCGGGCGCCCGGGCTGGTAGTCGTGGCGCGCGCGGTGCACCTGGAGGAAGGTCTGCTGCACCAGGTCCTGGACCTCGACGTGCCGGGGCAGCGCGCGGCGGAACAGCGCCGCCAGGCGCGGGGCGTAGCGCTCGAACAGCGCGGCGAAGGCGGCGGAGTCGCCGCCCGTGTAGCGCGCCATGAGCTCTTCGTCGCTGAGGTCCTGCACGTCGCCCGCCCCCGGGGAGCGCGGATCCTACGCGGCGAGCAGACGGCGCGACACCTCGCTCGACGCGGCAGGTCGGGCCTGCGTGCGCTATGATTCGCCGCCTTAGACGAGGAGATCGCGTGGCCCTCACCTTCCAAGAGATCATTCTCAAGCTCCACGCCTACTGGAGCGCGCAGGGGTGCCTGGTGGTGTTCCCCTACGACACCGAGAAGGGCGCGGGGACGCTCAACCCCCACACCTTCCTGCGCGCGCTGGGCCCGGAGCCCTGGCGCGCGGCCTACGTCGAGCCCTCGCGGCGCCCCAACGACGGGCGCTACGGCGACAACCCCTTCCGCCTGCAGCACTACTACCAGTATCAGTGCGTGATCAAGCCCGCGCCGGCGAACGCCCAGGCGCTCTACGAGGGCAGCCTCCAGGCGCTGGGGATCGACACCCGCCAGCACGACCTGCGCTACGTCGAGGACGACTGGGAGCAGGCGACCTTCGGCTGCGCCGGCCTCGGCTGGGAGGTGTGGCTCGACGGCATGGAGGTCAGCCAGTTCACCTACTTCCAGCAGGTGGGCGGGATCGAGGTCGACCCGGTGGCCTTCGAGATCACCTACGGACTCGAGCGGCTGACCATGTTCGCGCAGAAGGTCGACTCGGTGTTCGACATTACCTGGGCGCCGGGGGTGACCTACGGGCAGGTGCACCACGAGACCGAGCGTCAGGGGTCGCGCTACTGCTTCGAAGAGGCCAACGTCGACATGTTCCAGCAGCGCTTCGAAGAGGACGCGCAGGAGGTCGAGCGCCTGCTCGAGGGCGACGACCCCTTGGTCTACGGCGCCTACGACCACCTGCTCAAGTGCTCGCACAGCTTCAACCTGCTCCAGGCGCGCGGCGCGATCTCGGTCGCCCAGCGCCAGGTCTACATCGCCCAGATCCGCGGGCTCGCCCAGCGCGTGGCGCAGGCCTACGTCGACCACCGCGAGCGCCTGGGCCACCCGCTCGGGCTGGAGGTGACCCATGCCTGACCTGCTGCTCGAGCTCGGCTCCGAGGAGATCCCGGCTGGGTTCCTCGCCAAGGCGCTCAAGGACCTGCGCGACCTCGCGCGCAAGCGCCTGAGCGAGGCCGGGCTCTCCCCCGGCGAGGTCAAGGGCGCGGCCACGCCGCGCCGGCTCGCGATCTGGGTCGGCGGTCTCGCCGCACGCACCGAAGACGTCAAGGAGGAGAAGGTCGGGCCCCGCGCCGCGGCCGCGTTCAAGGACGGCAAGCCGACCGTCGCCGCGGAGCGCTTCGCCGCGTCCCTGGGGCTGACCGTCGAGCAGCTCGAGACCCGCGAGGTCAAGAAGGGCAAGCAGACCGCCGAATACCTCGTGGGCACCCGCGAGGTCGCGGGGCGCAGCGCGAGCGAGATCTTGGCCGAGGAGATCCCCGCCTGGATCGAGGGGCTCTCGTTCAAGAAGTCCATGCGCTGGGTCGCGGGGAGCCGGCTGCGCTTCACGCGCCCGCTGCGCCGGATCACCGCGCTCCTCGACGGCGCGCCGATCGCGACGAGCTTCAACGGCATAGCGTCGGGGACCCAGATCGAGGGGCACCGCTTCTTGCACCCGGAGCCGCTGCCCCTCACGAGCTCCGACTGGGGCGCCTACCTCGCGCTGCTGCGCGAGCACCACGTGATCGCCGACCCCGCGGAGCGCCGCGCGCTGATCGTCAAGGGGCTGGCCGAGCACCTCGAGCCCGCGCAGCTCGAAGCCCGCGGCAAGCTGATCGACGAGGTCACGAACCTCGTCGAGTGGCCTCAGGTCGACGTCGGCGAGTTCCCGCCCCGCTTCCTCGAGCTGCCCGACGTCGTGATCGTCGACGCCATGGTCGACCACCAGCGCTACTTTCCGATCCGCAAGGACGGCGAGCTGCTCCCGCGCTTCGCCTTCGTCGCCAACCGCCCCCTCGACCCGGTGATCCGCGAGGGCAACCAACGCGTGCTCGGCGCCCGGCTCGAGGACGCGCTGTTCTTCTTCCGCCTCGACCAGAAGCGCCCGCTCAACGAGCGGGTCGACGACCTGGACGAGGTCGTGTTCATGCAAGAGCTGGGCAGCTACAAGGCGCGGATCGAGCGGATCGACGCCCTCGCGCTCGCGGTGGCCGAGGGGATCGGGCTGCTGAACTCCGCCGACTCCGGGCCGACCACCGGCCGCGAGAAGACCCGCGCCTTCGGCCCTCAAGACAAGCTCGGCATGCGGATTCGCCAGGCGGCGCGGCTGGCGCGCACCGACTTGACCACCGAGGTCGTGCAGGAGTTCCCCGGGCTCCAGGGCCAGATCGGCGCGATCTACGCGCGCCTGCAGGACGAGCCCGAGGAGGTCGCGGTCGCGATCGGCGAGGCCTACCTGCCCCGCGGCGAGGGCGACGTGCTCCCCCAGTCGCCGATCGGGACCTGCCTCTCCCTCGCCGACAAGCTCGACACCGTGGTGTGCGCCTTCGCCACCGGGCGCGGGCCGACCGGGAGCAAGGACCCGTTCATGGTCCGCCGCAACGTGCTCGGGATCCTGAGGATCCTCGGCGAGCGCGAGCTCGACTGCGGCTACGCGGGCCTGGTGCGCAACGCGGTCGCCGGGCTCCCCGAGGAGCTGCGCTCGGACACCCTCGCCCCCGAGGTGCTCGACTACATGCGCGGTCGGCTCGAGGTCCTCGGCAAGGACGCCGGCTTCGACATTCAGCACGTGCGCGCCGCGCTGCCCACGGGGCGGGACCCGAGCAACGTGCACGACTTCTGGATCCGCCTGCGGGCGCTGAAGGAGCTCGCCCAGGACGCGCGCTTCGCCACGCTCTGCACCCTGGTCGAGCGTTGCCGGAACATCACCGAGAAGAACGGGCCGACCGTCGACCCCGAAGACGTCGACACGTCGCGCCTCGAGCACCCCGCCGAGCGCGCGCTGCATGAAGCGATCGAGGCCTGTCGCCCGAACGTCAGCGCCCTGATCGAGAACCGCGACTACGCCGAGGCTGGCGCGGCCTACGTCGGAGCCCTGGGCGAGGTCGTGCACACCTTCTTCGAGCCGGCCCCGACCGGCGTGTTCGTCATGGACGAGGACCCGCGCCTGCGCACCAACCGCCTCGCGCTCCTGAAGCAGGTCCACGGCCTGCTCGCCCGCGGCTTCGTCGACCTGGCCGAGGTCCCGCGTAGCTGATCGCCCGCGCTCCTTCGACTCCAAGGCAAAGCGAGACCGGCCCGCGCCACGAGGCGCGGGCCGGGCCCGTTCAGGAAGGAAGGAAGGTGGGAAAGAGTCTGTGAGCGTTCAGCGCGCCCGGGCCGGGACGCGGCTGCGCGTCGGCTGGGGCATTTGGGGGATCTGCAGGATCTGGCCGGGAAAGATCAGGTTCGGGTTGCCCGAGCCGTTGGGCTTGCCCAGCACGTTGAGGTTGTTGTTGTAGAGGTCCTGGGCCGAGACCCCGGGGTAGTTCTGCGCGATCTTGGTCAGGTTGTCGCCG
>JAGQRJ010000350.1 GCA_020425635.1 Planctomycetota bacterium
AGGTCTCGCACTCGGCTCGGGTCTCGCACTCGGGAAGTGAGCGACGCGCGGGAGCGCGACGGCGGGCGGCGGCAAGCTCCGCCCCTACGGCTTGGTACCCAAAGGTCTCGCACTCGGCTCGGGTCTCGCACTCGGGAAGTGAGCGACGCGCGGGAGCGCGACGGCGGGCGGAGGCAAGCTCCGCCCCTACGGCTTGGTACCCAAAGGTCTCGCACTCGGCTCGGGTACCGCACTCGGGAAGAGAGCGGCGCGCGGGAGCGCGGCGGCGGGCGGAGGCGAGCTCCGCCCCTACGGCTTGGTACCCAAAGGTCTCGGACTCGGTTCGGGTCTCGCACTCGGAAGCGGGCGGCGCGCCGGGAGGCCCGAGGCGAGGGGCGGTCAGTCGATGACCTGGCTCAGGAGGCGGATCACGTCGCCTTTGGAGCTCGCCTCGAGCAGCGCGTCGCGCAGCTCGTCACCCTCGGCGAAGGCCGCGCCGAGGGCGCGCTCCACCTTGAGGTAGTACTTGTCGTCGTGGTTGGGCGCGACCATGGGCACGAACAAGCGCACGGGCTCGTCGTCGATCGCGTCGAAGGGCAACCCGGGTTCGGGGGCGATCGCGACGCCCATGACGAAGCCCTTCGCCTGGGGGGTGCGCACGTGGGGCATGGCGAAGCCCTGCCCCAGCCCGGTCGAGGCCTTGGCCTCACGGTTGCGCAGGTCGGTGAACAGCTTGCTGCGGTTGCTGATCCGACCTCCGGCGTAGAGGAGGTGCGTCAGCGGCTCGAGGATCCGGAGCTTGGTCTTCCACAGCGCGCGGCCGTAGAGCTCGTCGTCTTCCTCGTCCTCGACTTCGTCGTCCAAAGCCTCGAGCTCGGCCTCGACGCTGGGGCTCATCCAGGGGTCGTGGGCGGCCTCGAGGGGCGTGAAGTGGAGGTCGACGTTCTCCTCCTTCAGGAAGCGGTGCAATCGCATGAGCTGATTAGGCCGCGGACGTCGAGCCGAGGTAGGCGAGGTAGAGGCAGACGAGGACCGCGATCGCGGCGACCGCGGCCACGCCCCAGAACAGGAGCGTCATGCGCTCGAGCTGGCGCTGCATGTCCAGGAGCTCGAGCTGGCGCTTGCGGCCCTTCTCCTTCTCGAGGTTCAGGAGCTCGACGAGCTCCGAGCGGCCCATGTCGTGGCCGGCCCCGACCTTGTGCCGCAGCTTGACGTTCTCGAGCTCCTCGAACAGGACCTCGCAGGTCGGGTAGCGGTCGTTGGGGTCCTTGGCCGCCATGCGCTTGACGACCTTGACCAAGGCCTCAGGGACCTCGGGGTTGAGCTCCTGGAGCGGCGGCAGCTCCTCGCGAATGTGCGCGCGCATGATCGACGACACGGTCCCGTCGAAGGGCGGGCGCTTGGCGAGCATGTGGTAGAGGGTGACGCCGAGGCTGTAGATGTCCGAGCGGAAGTCGACGTCCTTGCCCATGGCTTGCTCGGGGCTGATGTAGTCCGGGGTCCCCAGGACCGAGCCCTCCTCGGTGACGTCGATCGCGATGTTCGACTTCACGAAGCCGAAGTCGCCGAGCTTCGCGACGCCGTCGGTGGTCATCATGATGTTCGAGGGCTTGATGTCGCAGTGCACGATGTCGAAGCGCGAGATGTAGCGGATCGCGCGGAGCATCTGCAGAATGATGTCCACCGCCTGGATCGGCTCGATCGGACCGTCGCGTTCGATGATCTGCTCGAGGGTCTCACCCTCGATGTACTCCATCGAGAAGAACAGCTTCCAGTCCTCGCGCCCGACGTCGTAGACCTTGATCAAGTTTTGGTGCGAGAGCTTGCCGACCAGCCGCGCCTCGACCAGGAAGCGCTGCTTGAACTCCTCGTCGTTGAGCCAGCGGCGGTGGAGGATCTTGAGCGCCACGAGGCGGTTCATCGAGATCTGCTTGGCCTTGAAGACCACGCCCAGCCCGCCCTCGCCGAGCTTGTTGTAGATCTCGTAGCCCTTGATGGACCACTTCTTCTTCTCGTTGTCCTTCTTCAGCCGGCGATAGGCGAGCCCCACGGCGTTGGCCTGCTCGTGGTTGAGGAAGGTCTTCTCGACCGCCACGTCCTCGAAGCGCACCGCCCCCTCGTTGAGGTCGAGCCCGCGCATGAAGCGAAAGCACTCACGAACCTGCTCCCGGCTGAGGAAGCCGTTCTTGATCGCGAGCTTGCTGAACGCACGGTCGTGTGGCGTGATCTCGGCCACCCTGGAGAGCCTTTCGTGCTCGGACTGGGAATTCGTAGGAGTCTACCCCGCTCCGACGACGTGTCCAAAGCAGCTCTCGTATCCGGGCTGCGGGCAGGTCTCAGGCATAACCGGTTTACAGTGAGCGACTTGCCGCGCGGAGCAGGCCGTTCTTGGCCTTCTTTCGGACCTCCGGGTCGGCGTTGGGGAAGCAATGGTCGATCACGGAGTAGAGGTGCACGTACTGCACCCGCTCCTTCTTGTCTTCCCAATAGATCCCCATGCGCAGCAAGGCCTCGGGCAGGCGGGCGTGGGGGGGGCCTTCGGGGTTGACCGGAGCGATCGCCGGCTGCCGGAACTCCTCGTTCTCGGCGTCCCAGTATTGGCTGGTCCAGATGTAGGGCGCGTAGAAGGTCCAGTTGTTGTCCTCGCCGTACTTCGACTCGGCCAGCTCGATCAGGGACTCGTCTTTGGCCTCGTTGCCGCGGAACATGAGGTAGAAGTCGCGGTAGACCTGCATGGCAGCGTCGCGGCGGCCCGTCCACCACAGGATCGACGCGGCGCGCAGCATGCCGTCGGCGTCCTTCTTGGCCATGGCAGGCTGGACCTGGAAGCGATGGATCCCGGGACCGAAGTAGCCGATGGTCCCTCCCACCAGCAAGAAGAAGATCACCGTGTAGAGCTTCATCTTGAGGTCTTTTTTCTGCTCTTCTGAACGCTGAAACGCCATGGTCGGGACTCCTCAAACCGCGGGGAACAAAGCTCTCTGCTACACCCTAGCTTAAGTTGCGCAAACGCTCCACAGCCCGAGCGTAGACGGCGCACACCCGCTCGATCTGCGTCGGCTCCATCGGCTCGCCCAGCGAGAAGCGCACGCTCGCCCGGGCCTCCTCGGGCGTCGCCCCCAGCGCGCGCAGCACATGGCTCGGGGCGGGGTCCCCGCTGGCGCAGGCGGCTCCGGTGGCGACCGCGATCTCGCTGCGCTCCAGCTCGAGGACCAGCGCGTCGCCGCTGACCCCGGGGGCCGAGATGTTGACGATCCCGGGCAAACGCTCCGCGCCCGCGGCGTGGATCTGCGCGTCGGGCACCCGGGCCAGGATCCCCGCCTCGAGGCGCAGCCGACTCGCGCGCACCGCTGCGGCGGCCTGAGGACGCCGGGCCGCGATCGCGGCGATCGCCCCCGCGAGCACGTCGGTCCCGAGGGCCAGCTCCTCCGCCTGAGGGGGGGGCGGCCCGAGGAGCACCCCGATCCCCCGCGGCCCGCCGAGCTTGTGCAGCGAGAGGGTCACCCAGGTCGCGCCCAGGGCCGCAGGGCGCACGTCGAACCACGGCGCGCTCTGCACCGCGTCGACGTGCAGCCGCGCCCGGTGGCCCTCGAGCGCTCGGGCCAGCTCAGCGATCGGCTGCAGGCACCCGGTCTCGTTGTTGGCGTGCATGATCGTGACCAGGGAGGTCTCGGGGCGCAGCGCGCGGCGAAGGCCCGCGGGGTCGACCCGCCCCTCCCCGTCGAGGGGCAGGAGCTCGACCTCGCAGCCCTTCGCCGCGAGCGCCTCGAGGGCGCGCAGCACCGACGGGTGCTCGCTGGGCTGCGAGAGCACGTGCCCTCGGGCGCCGGCGAGGGCGAGGTTGTTGGCTGCGCTGCCACCCGGGGTCAGCCAGAGCTGCGTCGGCGCCACGCCCAGCGCCCGCGCCAGCGCCTCGCGCGCCTCGGAGGGAGTCGCCGAGCCCAGCGCCGTCGCCCCCATGGCGCGACGCACCTCCTCCTTGAGCGGACTGGTCGCCGCGTGGTCGAGGTAGGTCCAACCGTCGCGCGCGGTCAACTCAGGTCGGGGTGGCCTGGGACTCGGCGTCGCTCGGCTCGCTGGCCCCCAGGACGACCGAGGTCGGCAGGTCCTCCGTCTCCTCCTCGAGCGAGTCGAGGAAGGCCTCGGCGCCGTCGTAGCGGAACATGAACAGCGCCTCGGTCTTGATCTTCACGCTCGCGATCAGCCAGGGCTCGCGGAAGTAATCGCCGAGGCCATCGGCCCCGACGCTGCGCATGAAGCGGCGAAACAGGAAGCGCGGCACGCGCACCACGCGCCGCTCGCAGAGCTTGGCGAGCTGAGGCAGGGTCACCACGCCGTCGGCGGCGAGGTTGAAGACCCCGACGCAGCGCGAGCGGAGCAGCCTCAGCAGAGCTCGCGCCGCGTCGTCCTGGTGGACGAGCTGCAGCGCCACGGCCGGCTCGCGGGGGACGAAGATCACCGCGCGCTGGAGCATGCGGGCGAGGAGGGTGTCCATGTCGCGCCCCACGATCTGGCAGGGGCGCACGATCTGCAGGCACACGTTGGGGTCGTGGGCGACGTAGTCGAAGCACAGCGACTCGGCCGCGATGTGCTGCGCGGGTAGCCCTGGCTTGCCCTGGAGCAGCGCGCCCTCGTAGAGCAAGTCCTGATCGGGGAGCGGCCCATACACCGCGGCGCTCGAGACGTAGCTCACGACCTCCGGCGTGCTCACGCGGCAGGCCTCGAGGAAGCGCTCGGTCGAGGGCACGATCTGGGTGGGGTCGTCGGCCCCTAAGGCGCCGTTGAACTCGGCGTGGACCGCGCAGCCGACCTCGTGGGTCGAGAAGTGCTCGGCGTAGCTCTCGGAGGGGCCAGCTTGCACGTGGACGTAGTTCGCGGGCATGCCCAGCGGCTTCGGGCGCGCGTCGATCCCCAGGATCGTTCCGCACAGCGGATCGTCGGCGAGGAGCTCGACCAGGAGTCGGCCCAGACCGGCCCCGCTGCCTACGACGGCGACGGTGGCTCGACCCCCCACGTCCGAGGAGCCGTCGGTCAGGGAAAACTCGAACACGTCCGGCTCTCAACTCTGGTCGAGGATCCTAACCCAAAGGGAGGGAAGGAGGAAGCTCAGACCTGGGGCCCGCGTCGACGTATCTCGGGGATGCTTTTGAGGGCGGCGAGGGAGAAAACAGAGGTGGCACCCGAAACCGGGTGCCACGCTCCGTGGGTGTGTTCATACCGAAAAAGGGGGAAAGTGGGGAAAACGGTAGGCGCACACCTCAATGCTCGTCACTGATAGGCAAACTAGCCGAGGTCATCGGGACCGTCAAGGCACACAAAATGCCAAGCGACGCTAAGCCATTGCAGCGAAAGCAATAACAAAAATAGTACCGAATCCTGCCTAGGTGTAGGACGACACGGCTTCCTGGCGGGTCTCAAAGACCTGGAAGTGCTTGTGCAGCCCCAGCATAGTGATCACCGTGCGCGCGACGTCCCGCAGGCAACACAGGCGAATGTCTCCCCCTACGTTGCGCGACTTGCTGACGTAGGAGAACAGCACGCCCACGCCGTTGGATGAGATCCACGTCAGCTCGGCGCAGTCGATCACGATGTTCGGGTTCGCGGACGCCAGGCAGCGCTCGAGCTCGGCGTCGAGCTGGCTGATCGTGTGTCGGTCGACGAAGCCCTGGAGCGCGAGCACCGTCGAGGTGCCCTCCTCGCTGCGCTCGATGTGCAGCTTCTTGCTCGAAGTCGGCCCCGCAGCGACGGCCG
>JAGQRJ010000351.1 GCA_020425635.1 Planctomycetota bacterium
AGCCCGCACGTCTCACCACTCGCTCCGCTCGTGGATTCGAAGTGCGGCCAGCAGTGTTGTTTAAGACAGTGAGACCCGGCCTGCGGCCGGGTACACACTGTCGCTTGCGCCTCGCTCACGGCGGCAAAGCCGCCGACTCGCTCCGGCGCAGCCCGCCTGCTTCGCAGGCGGCTACCCCGCAAACTCACCACTTCGTGGTGAGCTTTGCGGTCTAGAGCAGCTCGTCGAGCAGGTCGCGCAGCTCGCTCGCGGCGTGGGCGTCGCCCGCGCGCTCCGCGACCGCGAGCCCGCGCTCGATCACCGGCCGCGCGTCGTCGTCTTCGCCCGCGTCGACCAACAGCCGCCCGAGCTGGTAGTAGCTCGCGACGTAGTCCGGCGCGGCGTCGATCAGGTCACGGAAGGCCTGCTGCGCGTCGGCCTTGCGCTCGAGGCCCTTGAGCTCCATCGCGATCGCGTAGCGCGTGAACGGGTCCGAGGGGTCTTCGGCGAGCATCGCCTCGAGGGCGTCGAGGCGGTCGCTCACCCCTCCTGCGCCCTCGGCGAGAGCACGGTCATGATCAGGAGCACGAGCCACAGCGCGTTGACCAGGGCCATGGAGAGCAGGAGGAACACGCCGTAGAACCCCGCGCTGGGCAGGATCACGTGCGCGACCGCCACGATCAGGAACAGGTAGAAGAAGTCGCGGCTGCCGTAAGAGCCGGCGAGGAGGTCGCCGAGGCGAGTCAGGAAGGGCTGCGGGCCGGGGCGCGGGGCCCCTCGCCAGATCAACACCAGCGCGAGAATGATCACACCGGTCACCGCGAAACTGCCGATCGTGACCGCGGGGGGCGGGTCGTTCATGAGGTCGCGCAGCGGCCCCTTGCGGAAGTCGCCCTGGCGATCCGCGACCCAGGTCAACGCGACCAACACCAACATGTGCGTCAGGTGATCGAGGCCGAAGTCCAGGTAGCGCGCGTTGCGGTCTTCGTCGAGGCGCAGGCGCGCGAGCTCGCCGTCGACGCGGTCGAGCACGGCGGAGCCGATCAGGAACAGCCCGGCCACGATCCCCAGCAGCCCGGGGAAGCGCGGAATGGCGTTGGTGTTGGCCAGGCAGAACGCGCCGATCAACGCCAGGATCCCCGCCACGACCGAGATCAACGCCGGGGTCACCCGCGGGGAGTGCAGGAAGCGCTGGGTGAACACCCGGGCCACGGGACGCGCGAGGAGGCCGTCGAACACGCCCTCGCTGGAGTTCGCCGCGGCGAGGCGATCGTAGAACAGGTCCTGGGCCCGGACGAAGGTCTCGGTCGTCCCGAACTGCTGTCCAAAGGTGCGGGGATAGAGGATCCCGACCAGTTCCTCCGCGGTGCCGAGGCGCTCGAGCGCGGCCCGCTCAGCGGTCTTGAACAGGTCGCCGAAGCTCTCGACCGGGACGGAGCAGGCGCCGACCAGGCGTCCGTCGGCGTTCTCGACCCGGGGGCCGATCTCGACGATCCGCCCCTCTCGGGTGCGCACCATCAGCCCGTCGCCGCAGCGACCGACCGCAAAGTTCGTCTGGTGGCCCCGGGTCTGGGCGAGTCGCACGACGCTCTCCGGGTCGTGGAGCGCAGAGGGGTCGAGCACCAGCACCCGGCCGCGCTCTCCGAGCTCGCCTTCGGTGGGGTCGCTGGCCAGCAGCTCCACGGTGCTCTTGCCCGCGGCGTCGCCAGACCCCGCCTGGAACCCCCGCTGGGCCTCGTCGAAGACCTGCGCTTGCTGCGCCTGGGGCACTTGACCCACGATCAGCAGGCGCGGAGCCCCGGCTTCGGCGGCCGCGTAGGCGGCGCGGTAGAGCAGGCTCTTCCCGAGGAAGTCTTCGAGGGGGCTGGGCACCGCCGCGAGGTCGAAGGGCAGCACCGCAGCGACGAGCTGTTCGTCCGCGGCGGTCCGGGCCATGCGCCGCTTGACGATCCGGGTCGTCGGCTGGTCCAGGCCCATGTCCTGAGGCGTGTCGTAGCGGCGGGTCTCGACCCCCGCGGCGGGCGTGGCTGGGCGCTCGGCCGCGCCCGCCGCCGCCGTCTCGCGGGCGGCGACGACGACCACGACACGAGGCCGCCCTTTGGAGTCGGGCTTGTTGGCAGTGACGGCTTGGTCCACGTGGTGTCTAGCCCTTTTCGCCAGTGGGTGAGCCCGGGGTGCAACCCGAGTAAGCGAATAATCTTACCTCAACTGCAGGCCAGCGCGAGTGGTATCATGCTCGCCTTCGAGGTCCCCCATGAGCAATCCCCTCTACGTCCAGAAAGGCTTCGGCCTCAAAGCCCAGATCCAGGGCGTGCTGCAGAGCGATTACCACAGCGGATTGGTCGACCTGCTCCGCGAACACGACTACGCGCTGAAGGCCGGAGACGTGGAGGTTCGCCTCGCTCGCGAGTTCGGCTTCTGCTACGGCGTCGACCGCGCGGTGGACCTCGCCTACGAGACGCGCGAGCACTTCCCCGATCGCACGATCTACATCACCAACGAGATCATTCACAACCCCTACGTGAACCGTCGCCTGGTCGAGATGGGGATCCGCTTCCTCGGCGAGACCTACAGCCTCGACGACGTGACCGCCCAGGACGTGGTGATCCTCCCCGCCTTCGGCGTCACCGCCACCGACCTCGAGGCCCTTCAAGCTCGGGGCTGCGTCCTCGTCGACACCACCTGCGGCTCGGTGCTCAACGTATGGCGCCGGGTTCGGCAGTACTCCAAGCGCGGATTCACCGCCCTGATCCACGGGAAGTACGCGCACGAAGAGACCCGCGCCACCTGCTCCCAGGCGACCGCCAGCGGAATCCCCTACCTGATCGTCCGCGACCAGGACGAGGTCGAGCTCGTGTGCGCGGTGATCCGCGGCGACGCCGACGCCCTCTCGCCCGAAGCGTTCAACGAGCGCTTCGCCAACGCGGTCTCCGACGGCTTCGACCCCACCCGCGACCTCGAGCACGTCGGCGTGGCGAACCAGACGACCATGCTCTCGACCGAGTCGCTCGAGATCGCGGCCATGGTCGGCCGCGCGCTCGAGGCGCGCTACGGCTCAGACGCGAAGGACGAGCACTTCAGCTCCTTCGACACGATCTGCAGCGCGACCCAAGACCGGCAAGACGCCATGCTCGAGCTGGGTGAAGCCGGCGGACTCGACGTGCTGTTGGTGATCGGCGGCTACAACTCGAGCAACACCATGAACCTCGCGATCATGGGCGAGCGCTTCGCGCCGACGTATCACATCAACAGCGCCGAAGAGATCCACTCCCTCGGCCGAATCTCGCACCACGATCCGCGGACCAAGACCCGGCGCGAGACCCTCGATTGGCTCCCCAGCGGCCCGGTCACCGTCGGCGTCACCGCCGGCGCCTCGACGCCCAACCGCACGGTGGGCGAGGTGATCTCGCGCGTCCTCGAGGTGCGCGGGATCGACCTGCGCGACAAGCCCGCGCGACCCTTGCCCTTGGCATGAACGACGGGGGGCGGAGACGCCTGGGCAGCGTGGTCCTCGGGCTCCTCGCCCTGGGGGTCCTCGCCCTGGTGGGTTGGGGGATCGTGCGCCGCAGCAGCCGCAAGCGCGTGCAGGTGGCGATCTACCTCGGCGAGTCGACCCAAGGCCTCGCGGTCGGGAGCGCAGTGCGCCTGCGGGGGATCACCCTGGGCGAAGTTCGCTCGATCCGGATCGCCAGCGACGGTCGCCTGATCGAGGTCGAGAGCGCGCTGTGGTGGGACCGCCTCGTGGAGCTCGGGCTCGCCGACCCCGCCCAGCCCTTCGGCCCCGGCCACGGACCCTTCGCCCCGCCCGGCTTCTACGCCTACCTCGCGCCGGTCGGGTTCACCGACCTGCGCACGATCGAGCTCGACTTCTTCGCCGAGGACCGCGTGCTCGAGTTCCCCCCGCCCCCCGGCGCCCCCTGGGCGCACATTCCCGGGGTGCAGTCGACCTCGCAGGCGATCAAGGAGTTCGTCGAGACGACCTTCGCCCGCTCGGGCCCTGGGCTCCTGCGCGGGATCGAGACGATCACCGAGCTCGACGAGCAAACTCGGGACCTCGACGGCCAGGCGCTCCACGCGCGCCTCTCCGCCCGCCTCGACGAATTGGAGGAGGCCTTCGCCGGGCCCTCGCTCGTCGAGAAGCTCGCGGGTTCGATCCGCACGGGCCGGGAGGGGCTCGAGCTGCTCCGCGCCGAGGTCGCCGCCGTCCAGAGCGCGCTGAGCGCGAAGCGCCCGGGAGAGGCCCGCGAGCGGGTCGACGAGCTGCTCGAGCGCCTGGCTCGAGCCGATCCGGGGGCCCAGGCCGCGGCCCTGCGCGAGGGGCTCCAGGATCAGGAGCGGACGGTCACGGAGCTCCGCGAGCAGACGACCGCGCTGCGCGCGGCGCTGCGCGAGGCCCGCGACTGGCTCGACTCGCTGCGGGACGACGCGTCCGCCGTCGCGGGCGACCGAGACGGCCTGCTCAGCGCCCCGCGACCGGCGGAGTCGCCCCCGCGCTGACCGGCCTCAGACGTTGAACAAGAAGTGGCAGACGTCTCCGTCGCGCATGACGTATTCCTTGCCCTCGACCCGCAGCTTCCCCGCGGCCTTGATCGCGGCCTCGGTCTTGTATTCCTCGAGGTCGGCCACGGAGTAGGTCTCGGAGCGAATGAACCCGCGCTCGAAGTCGGAGTGGATCACGCCCGCGGCCTGGGGCGCGGTCGCGCCCACGGGGATCGTCCAGGCGCGGATCTCCTTGGGGCCAGCGGTGAAGAAGCTCTGCAGGTTGAGCAGGCGGTAGGCCGCGCGCGCGAGCATGTGCAGCGCTGGCTCTTCGAGGCCGAGGCTGTCGAGCATCTCCCGGCGGTCGGCCTCGTCGAGCTCGACCAGCTCGCTCTCGAGCTTGGCGCACACGATCACCACCTCGCTGCCCTGCTCGGCGGCGTGCTTGCGCACCGTGGCCACGTGCGGCGAGCTCCCGTCGAGGCCCGCTTCGTCGACGTTCGCGACGTAGAGCACGCGCTTGGCGGTGATCATGCCCAGCTCGCGCAGGAGCTGGGCGGCGACGGGGTCGTCGTTGAGCCCCGAGCTGCGCAGCGACTCGCCCTCGACGAGGATCTTCTGCGCGCGGTCGAGGACGTCGACCCGCTGCTTCATCTTGGCGTCTCCCCCTCGCGCCGCGCGCCGCGAGCGCTCGAGGGTCGCCTCGACGCTCTGCAAGTCGGCGAGCACGAGCTCGAGCTCGATGGTCTCGATGTCCCGCAGGGGATCGACCGAGTCGTGGACGTGAATATGGTTCTCGTCCTCGAAGCAGCACACCACGTGCAAGATCGCGTCGACGCTGCGGATGTGGCTGAGGAACTTGTTGCCCAGCCCCTCGCCCTGGCTGGCGCCCTTGACCAGGCCGGCGATGTCGACCAGCCGCAGCACGGCCGGGATCACCTTCTGGCTCTCGATGTGCCGCCGGATCGTCTCGAGCCGCGGGTCGGGCACGGGAACGACCCCGACGTTGGGCTCGATCGTGCAGAACGGGTAGTTCTCGCTCGGGATCCCCGCCGCGGTCAACGCGTTGAACAGCGTGCTCTTGCCGACGTTCGGCAAGCCGACGATCCCTGCTTCCATGCCACCCTCGCGGCCGCAGACTATACGCGATGGAGGCCCCCCACGACCCCACCGTGGGGGTTCCTCGCGATCGAAGGACGCAACCTTCGACCCGAGAGGCAGTTCGGGACGCGATCCGAGGCGGTCCGAGGACGTAAACCCTTGACGAAACGACTCGCTGCTCCACCCCTGCCGGAGCCTCCCGGGGAGGGGAAGAGCGGGCTAACACAAAGTCGCGCCTTGCTTTTGGCCTGTCCAAGCCTACAATCCGGGCCTTCTTCAACCCCGCTTGGGCGGGTTACCGCCCTCCGTGTGATTTCGTGTTCGACCAACTCACCGACACCCTGGGCGGCGCCATCTCGCGCCTCACCTCCCGCGGCAAGCTGACCGCCGGGAACATGGATGAAGGTCTGCGCGAGGTCCGTAAGGCCTTGCTCGAGGCCGACGTGTCGATCGCGGTCGTGCGCGAGTTCATGGACCGGGTGAAGACCAAGGCGATCGGCCAGCTGCAGGTCAAGGGGGTCGACCCCGGGCAGCAAGTGGTCAAGGTCGTCCACGACGAGTTGACCGCGCTCATGGGCCCGATCGACACGCGGATCCGCGAGTCCGAGCAGGCCGGCGAGCCCACGATCGTGATGCTGATCGGGCTCCAGGGCTCGGGCAAGACCACGACCTGCGGCAAGCTCTCGAAGTACCTCGTCGAGAAGAAGAAGAAGAAGCCGCTGCTCGTCGCGGCCGACCTGCAGCGCCCCGCCGCGATCGACCAGCTCAAGGTCCTCGGCGAGTCGCTGGGGATCCCGGTGTTCAGCGAGAAGCCGGTCGAGAAGCGCGGGCTGACCGGGTTGTTCAAGCGCGGGAGCCAGGCCGCGCAGGTGTGCGCCAAGGGGATCGAGCACGCCAAGCAGACCGGGCGCGACGTGGTGATCCTCGACACCGCCGGCCGACTGCACATCGACGAAGACCTGATGAAGGAGCTGCAGGAGATCCGCAAGCGCTGCAGCCCCCACAACGTGTTCCTGGTCTGCGACGCGATGACCGGCCAGGACGCCGTCAACAGCGCCAAGCAGTTCAACGACGAGATGTCGATCGACGGCGTGATCCTGACCAAGATGGACGGCGACGCGCGCGGTGGCGCCGCGCTCTCGGTCAAGGCGGTCACGGGCAAGACGATCAAGTTCGTCGGCACCGGCGAGAAGCTGGAGAAGCTCGAGGAGTTCCACCCCGAGCGCATGGCCGGGCGGATCCTCGACATGGGCGACGTCGTGAGCCTGGTCGAGAAGGCGCAGGAGGTCGTCGATCAGAAGCAGGCCGAAAAGAGCGCCACCCGCCTGATGAGCGGGCGCTTCAACTTCGAGGACTTCCTGCAGCAGCTCAACATGCTCAAGAAGATGGGCCCGCTGAAGGGGCTCATGAAGATGATCCCTGGCATGGGCCAGATCATGAAGCACGCCCAGGTCGAGATGACCGGCGACGAGCTCAAGCCGATCGAGGCGATCATTCAGTCCATGACCCGCGACGAGCGCAAGAATCCGGAGCTGCTCTCCGGGCGCACGGGCGGCAGCCGCCGGCGGCGGATCGCCAAGGGCAGCGGCGCGGACATCAACGAAGTCAACGGCTTGATCAAGCAGTTCAAGGCGATGAAGCGGATGATCACCGAGATGACCCAGGGCGGCGGCCTCGGGCAGCTCATGACCGCGCAGGGCGTGCAGGACATGGTCCCGCGCATGCCGGGGGGCCGCGCCCTCGAGAAGAAACTCCGCGAGGCTGGGGTCAGCCGCGGGCCACGTGGGCCCCGCCCCAAGCGGAACAAGAACAAGAAACGCCGGCGTCGGTAGCCGCGCGGACAAGGATCAGGAGACGGAAATGGCAACTCGGATTCGACTGAAGCGGTTGGGGCGCAAGGGACGCGCGTTCTATCGCATGGGGGTGTTCGACTCCCGCACCCGGCGCAACGGACGCGCCCTCGAGGAGCTCGGGCACTACGACCCGCACCTCGAGATCGACAAGAAGTACGTGCTCAAGCGCGAGCGGATCGAGCACTGGCTCGGCCTCGGCGCGCTCCCGTCGGAGACGGTGCAGGCGATCCTCCTCTCGCAGGGGATCGACGTGCCGACCAGCGGCAAGAAGCGCGCGCTGACCCCTGAGGAGCGGGTCGAGAAGGACCGCCTCAAGGAGATCAAGCGCAAGAAGCGCGAAGAGGCCAAGCAGCGCAAGGAGGCGATCGCCGCGACCGCCACCCCGATGAGCAAGGCCGAGAAGCGCGCCGCGAAGCGAGCCGGCGGCTAGGCAATGGAGTTCGCCTCGGGTGAGGATCGACGTCGTCACACTCTTTCCGCCCATGTTCCAGGGCTTCCTGGAGCTGGGGTTGGTGCGGATCGCGCGCGAGAAGGGGCTGCTGGAGGTCGTGTGTCACGACCTGCGCAGCCACGCGACGGATCGCTACGGAACCGTGGACGACAAGCCGTACGGTGGGGGGCCGGGAATGCTCCTCATGTGCGGCCCGGTCTTCGCCTGCGACGAAGCCGTGACCTCGGCCGGACGAGCAGCGGGCCTCTCCCAGCCCCGCCGGATCATGCTCACCCCGCAGGGACGTCGCCTCGATCAGCCGCTCCTCGAGGAGCTGGCTCGCGAGCCCTGGTTGAGCGTGCTGTGCGGACACTACGAGGGGTTCGACGAGCGGATTCGGCAGGGGCTGGCGCCGCTGGAGATCTCGCTGGGGGACTACGTCCTCAGCGGCGGCGAGGTCGCCTCGATGGTCCTGATCGACGGAGTAGCCCGGCTGCTGCCTGGTGCGCTTGGCGCGCCGGGAGGGGCCCAAGACGACTCCTTCTCGGGGGCGGATCGGCTGCTCGAGGGGCCACAGTACACACGGCCGCGGACCTTCCGCGGCATGGAGGTCCCGGAGGTGTTGCTCTCCGGGGACCACGGACGAATCGCCAAGTGGCGGAGGGAGTGCGCCCTGCAACGCACGCGTGAACGGCGCCCCGACCTGGTTCGGGGCGAGCACGAGGAACCGAACAACTAAGCCCAGGCGCCCCGCGCCGGGGCGTCAGAGGAGTCAGCCATGAGTGGCAAAGACGTGATGCAGCTCGTCGAAGAGCGGAACATGAACAAGGACCACGCGCACTTCGAGGTGGGCGACACGGTGGACGTGCACGTCAAGATCAGCGAGGGCGACAAGACCCGGATCCAGAAGTTCACCGGCACGGTGATCGCGCGCAAGCACCGGGGGCTCAACGAGACCTTCACCGTGCGCCGGATCGTGGACGGGACCAACGAAGGCGTCGAGCGCACCTTCCCCCTGCACTCGCCCCTGGTCGACAAGATCCAGGTCAAGCGCCACGGCGTGATCAAGCGCGCGAAGCTCTACTACCTGCGCGATCGCGTCGGCAAGGCCACCCGCCTCACCGAGCGCAAGACCAAGCGCAAGCAGGAGGTCGCCGCGGCCAGCGTCAACGCGCCGGTCAAGAAGAAGGGTCGCCGCCGCGGGAGCCGCGGGAGCAAGGCCCGGGCCGCCAAGGCCTGAGCGACCGCGCCCGCGGACGCGCCGCTCGCGGCGCCCGCGGGTCGGTCGTGTCCGTGGTTCACTAGCCCGCGTCGCGCGGGCTAGTTGCATTTTCGCGCAGGCGGAGGGGGGGTCTCGTGTCGCAGTATCAGGTGAAGCTGAGTCAAGCCGGGTTGGACGAGCTGCGGGACAGCCGGGCGAAGGTCATCGAGCACCTCGGGAACACGAACATCGGGGCGCGGCTCTCCCAGCTGAGCCCCGACGCGGCGGGCGACCTGGCGAACGCCTTGCTGGCGCTGCTCGACTCCGTCGATCGGATCGCGACCCGCGCCAAGCCGGTGTGAGCGCTCAACGCCCGAGCACGGCGTCACCGCGGAGCTTCAGCTCGGGCAACAGGCGCTGCAGCGAATCCCGCGTCTCCTCCACCGACTTGAGCTCACGGTGGACCCCGGTCAACCCGCGCTGCTGAATCAAGCGGTCGAACTCGACCAGGAGGGTCGCTGCGGCGCGCGCCGTGTTCAGCAGGTCCTGGTCGGGGAGCGCGACGTAGCTGCGCAGCTGCCCGACGAAGTAGCGACGGGGTGGGACTCCCAGATCCAGGGCCCCGGTGAACTCGCGGAGCTGCACCTCGCCCAACACGGCGGGTCTTGCCTGGCTGGCCGCGCGCTCGAGCGCGGGCACGAGCTCTTCGAGCTGACGAAGGCTCTCCGCCCGCAGCCCCAGGGCGGCGCCCTCACCGCCGAACACGATCGAGCCCTCGCCCAGCAGGATCCGCGCTGCCTCGCCCCAGCCGAAGGCTCGCATCAAGTCGTCGCGCACCCCGGGGAGCTGCGCGGCCATGTGCAGCGTGGCCTCGACCTGATATCGCGCCGGGGGGAAGCGGAGCACCCCCGCGCGATCGCCCCGCCCCTGGGCAGGGTCGGGCTCCACCCGAGTCAGGTTCGAGCGGGTGTAGAGCGTAAGCAGCAACGCGCCCTGAGGGTCGAGGGCGCAGCGGGTGTGGCCCAAGGGGACCTTGGTGTCGCCGAAGGACACCGCGATGTCGACGCGGATCCCAGCCACCTCGCGCCCTCGAGGGAACACTCCGCTGACGTGCAGCTGCGTCGGGGTCATGAACAGGTCGAGCTTCACCGGGCGCGGGCCCGGCGTCGGGTCGCTCGCGAGCCTGCCCGGAGCACCGCCCGCGGCGTCCCGCCCAGGAGAGGGAGCGCCTCGCTGCGCTGCGCCCTTCGACGGCGGCGGCTCGCGCTTCGACGGCTTCGGCTTCGGCGCTGGCTGAGTGTCCGCTGGCCGCGCGAGGGGGAGCGTGACCCGCTCCGCAGACAGGGGCGCCGCCGAGCGGACCTCGGCCGGGGTCCCCACGCGACTTCCCCGAGCCGGCGAGCGCGCGTCTGGGTCGTCGCTGCTCACCTTGAACAGCATGAGGCCCACGGCGCCCGCTAAGGCGAGGGCTGCCAGAGCAGCTTTCCCTTGCATCGTGCCTCGGGTCTAGGACGCCCAAGGAGGTCGGAGGTTCAGTCCGAGCTCAGAGCCGGGGGGGCTTGGCGGTGGCGCTGCGCAGGATGTCTTCGACCTCGATCTCGTTGAGGTCGAAGAAGGGGCCGATCCGCATGAGCAGCGCCTGCTCCTTGGCGTCGATCTTGCCGTCGGCGGCGACCACGTCGATCAGGCTGCGGAACAGCTCGGCCCGCTTGGTCGCGTCTGCGGGGACGCTGACCTTGACCGACCCCGGGTTGGTGCGGATCTCTTCGAGGATTCCGTCGACCTCGTCCGCGGCCACGCCGAACTCGCTCGCGGCCTTGCGCAGGGTGGCGAGCTCGTTTGGGTCGAGGGTGCCGTCGCTGAGGGCTGCTGCGGCGAGCAGCCGGAAACGCTTGGCCTTCATGGAGCCTCCGTCCCCGCAAGATACCCTGTTCCCGGCCCCGGTTCACCTCGAGAGGACCGACTCCGCAGACGCGGATACACTAGAGCGTGGTGACCCGTCGAAAGGTCGTGGTGGTGGTTCGTCCGGGAAGCGGAGAGGGAGGCGCGAGGCAGCGCAAGGGCGTCGGGTGGTTCGAGCCCGGGGAAGAGGTCCCCGCGTTCAGCCACAAGATCGCCTCGATCCTCGACGCCTCGTGGCCCGAGACCAAGCGCTACACCGCGAAGCCCGTCCTCGAGGACGTCGAGCTCGACCTGCGACCGAAGGAGGAGCTGTTCGACGGCGCCTGGGAGCGGGACCTGCTCTCGGCCCTCGACGACCTGGACGCCGCGGAGGTCACCCCCGAGGAGCGCAAGCGCCTCAGCCGCGACCCGGGCGCGGCGGAGATCCGCGCCCAGCTCGCCCGGGGGCCGAAGTCCGAGGGCGACCTCGAAGGCACCACGCGACTGCGACGCGGCGACGCCCGCGGAGCCCTGGAGCACTTCAGCGCCGCGATCGCCCGCGACCCCGACCACCCGCAGCCGTGGACCAAGCGCGGGATCGCCCACGCGCGGCTGGGGAACCTCGAGCGCGCGGTCGAGGACTACTCGGCGGCCCTCCGGGCCGACCCGCGCTACCTGCCCGCCCTCGCCAACCGCGGAAGCGCACGCTTCCACCTCGACGACCTCGAGGGCACCGTGGCCGACTGCGGTGCAGCGGTGGAGCTCGAGCCCAAGCTCGCCATGGCCTGGCTGTTCCGCGGGATCGCCCTCGCCAAACTCGGCGACCGCGAAGGCGCGAACGAGGACCTCTACACCTTTCTCAAGCTGACCCCCTACTCGCCCTACGTCGAGTTGATTCGGACCACCCTCAAGGAGCGCTGCAACTGGGACGAGGACAGCGACGAGGGCGAGGTCGTCCCAGAGCAGTGAGCCCCTCGACGTAGGCGGCTCTAGCCGAAGGATTTACGACCTGCCCTCGATTCGACCGCGGAATTCTTTGCTCCTCGGGCGAGCTCGGACGACTAGGGACCGGAAGCGGAGGAACGCAGTCTGGGCATGCCCGCAGCGAACGACACGACCCGGCGCTGGGCGAACCAGGCCCTGGCCGGGAGCCGCGAGGCGCGTGACCGGCTGTGTGAGTGCCTGGTCGAACCGCTGCGTGCCTTTCTCGTGGGGTCGCGCCTGGGGCTCACGCCGAGCGAGCTGAACGACGCGCTGCAGGAGACCTTTCTGCGCCTGTTCGAGCGGCTCGATCGCCTGGAGCAAGCAGAGGCGCCGACCTCCTACGCGCTCGGAGTCGCGCGCCACGTCGCCCTCGACCGTCTCCGCAACCGGGAGCGCGCCAAGCCGCTCCAAGGGCCCGCGCTCGAGCGGGTGGCGGACCCGACCGACGTCGTCGCCGCCGTGGCAGGCCACGAGCAGGCCGCGCTCGTGAGGGAAACCCTCGACGCCCTCGACCCAGAGCAACGCGCGGTCCTCACCCTCAGGCACATCAACGGACTCACCATGTCGCAACTGGCCAGCTGCCTCGAATGCTCCGTGCCTACCGCGCGCTCACGCCTGCGAAGCGCCTCGCGCGCCTTGGCGGGCGCGCTCTTGCAGCGCGGGGTCTGGCCGAGGGAGGGGAAATGAGCCTCAGCTGCGCCGCCGTCCGCGAGCGGCTCCCCGACGTGCCGCTGGGCCTCGACGACGACGTCCAGGCGATCGAGGCCCACCTGGCTTCGTGCCCGTCGTGCGCGGCCGTGCACGCGAGCCTCGACACCTTCTACGCAGCCTGGGCGCGGGAGACCCGCGCGGAGCTGCGCGCAAACTCGGCGCCGGGGCAGCTCACCTGGCCCAAGGGGGCAACTCCGGCTACGCTGGGGCAAGCCTCGTCTACGTTTACACCCACGGATCAGGCACGCATGTCCTCACTTACGCCAGTCGATATCGAGCTCGGGCGCTCTGCCCTCACCCGCGGGTACATCAACCGCCAAGCGCTGGACCAGGGCGTCTCGCTCGTGAGCCAGGGTCAGGCGACCGACCTCGGGCAGGCCCTGCTGCTGACCGGCGGGCTCACGCCCGCCCAGCTCAACGACCTCCGCGGTCAGCGATCCTCGGTCAACCCCGACGCGGTGACGCTGCACGACGGCTTCGGGGGAGGCGCCCCCACCTACCCCGATCCCGGGACCGGGTTCGGGAGCGCGGGAGGCAGCGCCTTCGGCGCCCCTGGAGGCAGCGGCTTCGGCGCGCCCCCCAGCGGCAGTGGCTTCGGCGCGCCCCCCAGCGGCGGCTTCGGCGCGCCCCCCAGCGGAGGGTTCGGCGCGGCCCCCAGCGGCGGCTTCGGCGCGCCCCCCAGCGGCAGCGGCTTCGGCGCCCCCGGAGGGAGCGGCTTCGGCGCGCCCCCCAGCGGCTTCGCACCGCCTCCGAGCGGCGGCTTCGGCGCCCCCGGAGGCAGCGGCTTCGGCAGCAACCCGGGCGGCCTCGCTCCGGCCGGCGGAAGCGGCTTCGGCGCCCCCGCGGGCACGGGCTTCGGCCCTCCCCCCGGCACGGGGTTCGGCTCCGCGGGCAGCGGCTTCGGCGCCCCGGCCGGCACCGGCTTCGGCTCCGCCGGCACCGGCTTCGGCGCCCCCGGCGGGAGCGCCTTCGGCTCGGCGGCTGGCTTCCCCACCGCCGACGGCAGGACCAGCGACGGCGTCGGCGAGTCGATCGACGGCTGGGTCGTCTCCCGTGAGGTCGGGCGCGGCGGCGTCGGGATCGTCTACGAGGTGACCAACGAGGCCAACCGCGAGCGCGCCGCGCTCAAGATCATGGTCAGCGAGTCGGGCCTCAGCGAGAAGCGGGTCGAGCGCTTCCAGAAGGAGCTCGAGCGCCAGGCGTCCCTCGACCACCCGGGGATCGTCTCGATCAAGGCCCGCGGCCTGTTCAACGGCTACCCCTACGCGGTCACCGACTTCGTCGCCGGCAAGCCCCTGGACCGCATGCTCAAGGACGACCTCGACCTCGAGATCGGCATGGAGATCCTGGAGGCGGTCGCCCAGGCGCTGCATTACGCGCACGAGCAGGACATCGTCCACGGCGACCTGAAGCCCTCGAACGTGATCGTGCAAGAGGACATGCGCCCGCTGCTCACCGACTTCGGGCTGGGCCGCGCAGCCAAGGTGCACCAGGCCGCGCTCGCCGACGAGACACGGGTCACGGGAACCCCTTATTACTTCCCGCCGGAGCTGATCGAGGGCCCCCGCGCCCCCGACCGGCGCAGCGACATCTACAGCCTCGGCGTGATCATGTACGAGCTGGCGACCGGCCGCCTGCCCTTCGTCGGGCAGACCCCGCTCGAGCTGTTTCAGCGCGTGCTCCACGACGACCCGGTCCCGCCGACCAAGTTCAAGCCCCAGCTGACCAAGGCCCTCGAGACGGTGTGCCTCAAGGCGATCTCCAAGGACCCGGCGCAGCGCTACGCCACAGCCGCAGAGTTTGCGGTCGACGTGCGCGCGCTGCTCGAGGGCGGGACGATCACCGCCAAAGCCGAGGGGTCGCTCAAGCGCTGGGTCCGCCAAAAGCGCAAGCGGGCCTCGGTCGGGCTCATGATCGGGATCAGCACCGTGCTCCTGACCGTGGTGGTCGGCGGGATCCTGCTGAACCACAAGCTCACCACCGAGAAGCAACGCGCGGAGCGAATCTCCAACGAGCTCGGGTCGCGGCGAAGCACGGGCGAGGAGGCCCTCGCCACCTCGGCCAAGTTGATCGACGAGGCGCACGCCGCGCTGGCCGCGGGCAAGATCCCCGACGCCATCGATCGGGCGGACCGCTCTCGCGAGGCCCTGGAGTCCATGGACACCCTCGCCGAGCAGCTCGAGTTCGTGGAGAACGAGCAGCCGGTGGCGAAGCTGGTCGAGGAGCTCGACACGAAGCGCCGCGCGCTCACCGCGAAGACGCTGCTCGTGCTCGCGCGCGCCCACATGTACGGAAACAGCTCCGACGCCGACAAGGCGGAGACCTACCTGCAAGAGGTCGAGCGCAACGTCCCCCAGGAGCAGATGCTCGACCTGCGCCTCGCGCGGGCGGACTTCTACCGCCACACCGGCCGGCTCGAAGACGCGCGCAAGGCCTACGACGAGGCGCTGCTGCTCCAGGGCGACTCGGTCGCAGCCTTCGACGGCAAGGCCGAGACCCTGTTCCTCCTGGAGAACTACACCGACGCGCTGCAAGCGCTGAAGCTCGCCGCGGAGGGGGTCAAGGGCAGCGACGAGGAGAAGAAGGCGCGTCAAGCCGAGTTCGTCTTGCGCGCGGCCGCGGTTCAGCTCGAGACGGGGGCGCTGGCGCCCGCGGAGAAGGAGATCGAGCGCGCGCGTGAGCTCAACGGCGAGACCTGGCACACCCTGGTCGCGACCGGGCGCCTGCAGGCGGCCCGCGGCCTGCTCGTCGACGCGCGTGACACCTTCGACGCCGCGCGAGAGCTGGCGGCGAAGGAGAGCCCCGCGGCGGCCGCGAAGGTGCTGACCACCAAGTCCGAGTCGCTGCTCAAGGCCGGGCGCGCGGTGGAGGCGTTCGAGGTCGCGGACCAGGCGGTGAACCTCGACCCGAGCTCGGTGCTCCCCGCGGTGGTCCGCGCCGAGGCGGCGGAGGCCATGCTCGACTCCGAGCAAGCCAAGAACGACGCGGGCGACGTGATCCTGCGCGCGAACCCTGGCGACTGGCGCGAGAACGCCCGCGCCTACCGCGTGCGGGCCCGTCTGGCGGGCGCCAAGGGCGACCTCAAGGAGGCCCGCGAACTCGCGACCGAGGCCAACAAGACCGACCCCTACTCCGCGGAAGGCCGGCTGCACCTGGGGCGGGTGCTGATCGACCCCTACTTCGAGAACAACTACCTCGACCTCGCGGGGACGCACTTCGAGCACGTCGATCGGCACCGCGCGGACAATCAGGCCGCGAAGCGCGGCATGGGCGTGACCCGGCTCCATGGGCAGAGCGGGGCCAGCGGCCGCGAGAAGGTGTTCCGCGATCTGCGCGAGGCGCTCAAGCTCGACCCCGAAGACCCCTGGGCCCGCTCAGCGCTCGGGCGCGCGCTGCTCAGCAAGGAAGACGACGAGGAGTCCGCGGCCAACGCCGCGCGCACCTACAGCCGGGCCGTGCGCTCCGAGCGCGACGTCCGCCGGCCCGAGGGCTGGGCCTACGCGGTGGGCCTCAACCAGCTCAAGCTCGCGCGGCGCACGAGCGGGAAGCAGCGCCAAACGCACCAGAAGAAGGCGATCGCCGCGTTCAACCGCGCGGTGTGGATCGACCCCATGCACGTCCAGGCGCTCACGGGCCTGGCCTTGATCGCCCACGACCGCGACGACACCGCCCTCGAGCGCGAGCTGCTCAAGCGCGTCAACTACGCGAACCCGCTGTTCCCGGCCGGGATCCTGATCAGCGCCCAGCACCACTGCCTCGTCGACGCAGCGTCCCTCGACCTGCGCGCGGCCATGGAGTCGATCAAGGCCGCCAACGAGGTGTGCGGCGACTTCCCCGAGGTCAAGGTGTGGACCACCTTCGGCCGCGCGCTCGAGCTGATCGAGCGCAAGGACAACGCCTCGACCGAGGACCAGCGCGAGGTGGTGGAGGCCGCGCAGGAGCAGTTCGACGCGCTGCGCAAGGAAGATCCCTGGCGCATGGAGCTCTACCGCCAAGAGCGTCAGCTGCTCAAGCTCGTGCTCTCGCCGAACAAGACGAGCGCCGACAACCGGGCCCTGATCAACGAGCGCCTGCGCGCGCTGCGAATCGCCGAGCAAGACCGGCAGGAGGCGATCGAGAAGAACGACGCCGCCGTCGACGTCATGCTCGAGGCGGTACGCAGCGACCTAGACCGCGACGCGGTCGAGCGTGAGACCACCTTCCGCACCGTGGGCAAGGCCGCGCAGCAGGCCCCCTACCGAGCCGACGCTTGGCACCTCCTGGCGCAGGTCTACTCGCGGCTCGGCGACCCCTGGGGCGCGCTGGGGGCCGAGGTCCGCGCGGCCTACATCGACGACCGCTACGTGGGCGAGCTGTTCCCGATCCTGCGCCTCGCCAGCGGCACGGACAAGGACATCGCCTCGGCCCAGAAGCGCCTGGTCGAGCTGAACCAGGGGCTGCTCCCCTTCCCCCCCGACCTCAAGACCCTGCTCGAGGTCGCGCCCGTCGTCGCGCGCTCCATGGGCACCCAGAACCGCCCTGAGGCCGCCGAGACCAAACCCTACGCCGACCAGCTGACCCGCGCGATCGAGTTCAACCCGAACCACCTCCTCGCGCACGCCCTCCTCGGCGCGCTCGCCTACGGTGTGCAGCAGGAAGCCCAGGCCCTGCAGCACCTGCTGTTCGTGGGCAAGGTCGCAGAGCACACCGGCGAGGCCTTCTACCTCGCGGCCCTGGTCGTGGCCAACTCGGACAAGCCCGAGACGCGCACGGACGTGCTCGCGATCGAGTGGCTCCAGGAGGCGACCAACGCCGGCTTCGCCTGGCCCGCGCTCGCGAAGGACGAGCCCCGCCTCGCGCGCTTGAAGAAGACCAAGCTCTGGGACCCCAAGCGCCTGCCCGAGATCAGCGGGATTCGTTAGCCCGGGTTCAGCGGGCCGGCGTCCGCTCGAGCTCCCGCGCGAGGAAGCCGCTGACCCGGGTCACGAGGTAGGGCCAGTAGGCCACGGCCGCGTAGTGCCCGGTCGGGATCCGGATCCGCGCCGGGCGGCCGAGGGCCTCGTAGAGCTGGGTCTGTTGGGCGCTGGGCATGTCGCGGTCGGCCGTGCTCTCGACGAAGAGCACCCGCCGCGGGTCGACGGCGCGCGCGAGGTCGAGCGGATCCGACTGCAGCCCGCCGCGCACGAGCGCGATCAGCGGCGCGCGGTCGCGCCCGGGTCCGTAGCCCAGCTCCCGCGCGAAGCGCGCCACCCGCGGCTCCTCCGAGGTCGCCACGATCGTGGGGAGGTCCCCTCCCGCCAGCGCGATCGCGCTCACGCGGACCCGCGGGTCGACCGCCGCGAGGAGGGTCGTGATCACGCCCCCCATGCTCGCCCCGAACGCGCCGAGGGCCAGCGGGTCCACGTCGTCTCGCCCCGCGAGCCAGTCGAGCGCGCGCTGGCGGTCGACCACCGCGGTGCGCAGCACGCGCTCGAGTCGACCCGGGGGGGCCGTGGCATCGAAGTAGCTCTCGGCCTTGAGCACGATCGCCGCGTGCACGCCGCGCAGCGCGAAGGCCGCCGCGGCGCTGCGCGCGAGCTCTCCCGACCCGCCGAGGATCGGGCTGATCACCACCGCCGGCGCCGGCGCCTGCAACCCCGCGGGGAGGTAGTGGATCACCTGCACCGTGTGCGGCTGCGCCTCCCCGGGGGTGGTCACCAGGAGGTGCACCCACGCGCTCGTGTAGAGCGCGCCCGGCTCGACCTTGAAGCGCGAGACCTCCACCGCCGGCGTCCCCGCCTCCGGGTAGGCGAAGCGCGCCGCCACCTCAGGGCTCAAGGGCTGGGCCTCGCGCGGCGCGGGGTCCGCGGCGTCCTCGCTCAGGCTCGCGCGGAGCCCGCAGGTCCCCAGCACCCCGAGCGTCAGCGCCGCGAGCGCCACCTTGCTCAGGGCGCGGAGTCCCGCGCGCAGTAGGGTCCTCGGCTGCATGCCCCGACCCTACCCCAAGTCTCGAGCTCAGTCTCTGGATCTCTGGGGGGGTCGTCGGTCTCGACCTGGGTCTCGGGCCTCGGGCGCGGGGCGCTCCGCGGGCTAGCTCCGGCTGACCGGCAGCGAGCGCGGTCGAGCGCGGGCGCGCTTGGCCAGGACCGCCGTCAGGCGGTCCACGACCCCCCACAGCGCTTCGGCCAGGGGCCCTTGGGGGTCGTCCTGGGCGAGGACCGGCACGCCGCTGTCCCCGCTCTCGCGGACCTCGGCGGTCAGCGGCAGGCCGCCGAGGAAGGGCGTGCCCCACTCCTCGGCCTCGTCCTTGGCGCCGCCCTCGCCGAAGATCGCGCCGGTCATGTTCTCGACGACTCCGAGCACGTCGGTGCGGGTCTTCTCGAACATTTGCTTCGCCTTGCGCGCGTCGGCGATCGCGACGGGCTGCGGGGTGCACACCACCACGGCGCCGGCGAGCTGAATCACCTGGGTCAGGGTCAGCTGCGCGTCGCCCGTGCCGGGGGGCATGTCGATGATCAGGTAGTCGAGCTCGCCCCACTGCACGTCGCGGAGCAGCTGCTGGAGCGCGCCGTGGACCATGGGCCCGCGCCAGATCGCGGCCTGGTCGGGGTCGACGAGGTACCCGAGCGACATGGTCTGGACGCCATGACGGAGGAAGGGCAGGAGCGCCGGGGTCTCGCCTGGGGCGCAGGCGTCGGCGCGGAGCTGCATCTCCTCCAGGAACGCCCGCCGCGGGACCCCGAACATCAGAGGAATCGAGGGCCCGTAGATGTCGGCGTCGAGGAGCCCGACCCGCGCCCCGGCCTTCGCCAGCCCGCAGGCGATGTTGGCCGAGACCGTGGACTTGCCCACGCCTCCCTTGCCGCTGCCCACGGCGATGAAGTTCTTCACGCCTGGAGCCAGGGCGCCCTCGCCGCCCACGAAGCTCGCCGCGATCTTCGCGTCGACCTCGACCTCGACCGGGGCGCCGAGGGTCGCGAGCGCTTCGCGGCACTGGCCCTCCAGGGCTGCCCGCGCAGGGGTCAGCGGGCCCGGGACCTCGAGCCGAAAACGCACCCCGTCGGGGCGTGCGTCGAGGTCCCGCACGTAGCCGGCCGCCACGACGTTCTCGTCGCTGCCCGGCGCCGCCACCGCTTCGAGTGCACTCAACACGGCTTCGCTGCTGATCCCCACGCTGCCTCCGTTTCGGGCGCGCTGCGCCCGGCGGATTGTCCCCCAGCGCCAGGAGATTTCTAGGGTGGCGTCTCGACGGGGCCGGGATCGGGCTCCCCGGCTCCCTCGTCTGCGCCTGAGGCCCGCCTGCGCCGCAGGAAGCGCACGAGCAGCGCGCCGACCACGACGACCACCAAGGCCACGGCCAGGGCGACCTTGAACTGCTTGAGGAACCCCAGGACCGCCCCGCCGTAGTGCGCGACCAGGAGGATCTGGGAAGGCACGCTCACCAGGGTCGCGATCCCGTCAGCCAGGCAGAACTGCCACAGCGGGAGCTTGACGATCCCGCAGGTCAGGTGCCCAGGGAAGCGAACGCCTGGGGTAAAGCGAAACACCCAGCACACCTGACCGCCGTGTCGCTCCGTCCATTTCTCGGCGCGCGCCCAGGACTTGCGGCTGATCAGGCGTCTCGCCAGCCAGGTCTGGCGCAGGCGCGGGCCAAAGCGCCGGCCCATTCCGTAGATCAACAGATCGCTGAGGAACACCGCCGCAGTGCACACCACCGCGAGGACCGCCGCGTCGACCACCGGCGCGCCCGGGCTAGGCGGGGGGAAGTGCTCGGGCGACCGCCCGACGAAGGCCACGAGCCCGGCGCTGACCAGGGTCACCTCCTCCGGCACCGGGAGCCCGAAGCTCGAGAGGAGGAGCAGCAGGGTGCACACGAGGTAGACCTTCCACGGCTGATAGGCCATGGTCGAGAGCCACTGCAGCACCCAGTCGTCTGCGAGAGCCTCCAGGGTCCTCTCCTCCTCGAAGGGGTAGGGGCGACGCTACAACCCGCCGCGCGCGAGGAAGGCGGCGAAGTCCTCGGCCGAGCACCCGCCGATCTGCTCGGCGAGCACCTGACCCTCGCCGTCGAGCACGTAGAACGCTGGGATCGTCGCGTTCTTGAAGCGGTCGACGAGCAGCACGCGGTTGCGGGTCTCCTCCTCGTCGCCCGGGCGGTCGATGAACAGCGCGACCCGCTGGGCGGGCTCCAGCAGGGCCTCGATCTCCGGGAGGGGGAGGATCGTGTTCTCCATGAGCTGACAGTTCACGCAGTTGTGCCCGGTGAACACCACGAACACGCGCCCGCCGCTGCGCTGGGCGGCGGCGATCGCCTCGCCGTAGCTCGAGTGAGCGAGGGTGTAGGTCAGGGTGCCCCAGCGGATCTTGCGCTGGGCGAGGGCCACCACGCGCGCCGCGGCCTCGGGCTCCAGGCCCAGGGCCTCGAGGTCGGCCGCGCGGTGCAGCGGCTTGCCGGCGTCGCGCGCGGCGATCACCGCCTCGGCCTGCGCGGGCGAGAGCTTCGCCTGCTCGACCAGGTCCTCGACGCTGAGGTGTTCGAGTCCTCCCTCGATCTCTCCCTCGTTGAGCACGAAGGTCTCGAGGGGCTCCCAGAGCCGGGTGCCGGTGACGCCGAAGCCGAAGTAGACCGCGCCGCCCACGAACAGGGTCGCCCAGCCGAGACGCTTCGCCGTGGGCGGGCGCAGGCTCGGGTCGTGAGGGAACTTGAGCGGCAAGAACCCGCTGAGGTAGATCGCGACCAGCACGCAGAGCAGCGCCCAGGCGCCGAAGATCACCTCGCGGCTGAGGATCGCGCCGTCCCAGAGGTTGACCTCGGCCCCGCGGAAGAACTTCAGCGCGAAGCCCAGCTCGAGGAAGCCGAGCACGACCTTGAGCACGCTGAACCACGACCCGCTCTTGGGCAGCGCGCGCACGGCCCCAGGGACCAGCGAGAGCACGAAGTAGGGCAGGGCCACGGTGACCGCGAACACGAAGGTCGCGAACAGGATCGCGAGGGGGTGCGGGTCGGCGGCGGCCGTGCTGAACAAGGCCAGGACCACCGGGGCCCCGCAGGTGTAGGAGGTGAGCACGAAGAAGAAGCCCATGAGGAACAGCGACCAGGTGGGCACCGCGCCGTCGGAGCCGGTCCTCGCGTTGCCGTGCTGCATCAGGCGCATCAGCGGGGCGGGCAGCCCGAGCTCGTAGTAGCCGAAGAAGCTGAGCGCGAAGTAGACGAACAGCGCGCCGATCACGATGTTCACCCAGGGGTTCGCGGCGAGCTTGCCGAAGGCGTCTTGCCCCTGCGCGCCGAACACGACCTGCACGAGCCCCGCGACGAGGAGGAAGCCCACGACGATCCCCACGCCGTAGGTCCCGGCCCGGAGCACCGAGCGCGCGCGGGTCGTCTTCTCGCCCTTGGAGAAGATCGAGACCGTGATCGGAATCATCGGGTAGTTGCAGGGCTGCACGAGCATCAGCAAGCCCAGACCGATCGCGCCGAAGAACAAGCCCAACAGGCTGTCCGCGTCGCGGACGGGGCCGGCCTCCTTGACCTCGTCGATCGGCGGGGGCGCGAGCTCGGCCGCGTCGACCGCCTCCCCGGCCACCGTGAGCTCCAGCTCGAAGGGCGCCTCGAAGGGCGGGCTGCAGGTGGTCTCGTTGCAGAGCATGTAGAGCACGGTGCCCCGCACGGCCCGGGAGCCCTGCGCCCGGGGCCCGACCTGCACGGTCTGGCGGAAGCGCGCGGTGCCCACGTGCTTGCGGATCGGCTTGTCGAGGCCGACCTTCTCCACCACCTTCGGCGGGTCGACGTCCTCGAAGGCTCCCGCGCGCAGGTCGTCGGGGAGCTGCAGCTCGAGCTGGGTGTCGAGGCCCCCGGAGTCCTGGGTCGCGTAGACGTAGTAGCCCGTGGGCACGTCGAGCTCGACCGTCAGCTCGACCGCGGTCCCGGGCCGGGTGGACTCGGGCGCGCTCACGCGCACCGTGGCGGGGGGGATCTCCTGCGTCCCCGGCAACGCCCCCAGGTCGAGCCCCCCCAGGGGCGCTCCGAGCGGAGGTCCCGCGTCGGCCACCCCCGGAGCGGGCGCGGTCGGCGCAGCGACCCCGAGGGTCAGGGTCTCGCTGGCCTCACCCAGGGTGCAGCGCGTGTTGGCGTCGTCGCAGACCTGGTAGACGAGGGTCGCCGACACCTGCAGCGGGCCCTTGGCGTCGGCGCCGACCCGCAGGGTCTGGCGGAAGGTGACCGACCCGCGGTAGATCGCGACCTCCCCCACCGAGGGGATCTCCTCGAAGAGCGGCGCCGGAGCGCTGGCCTCCCCCACCGCGGTCAGGCCGGCGGGGAGCTCGAGGGTCAAGGCGGTCGGGTAGCCGAAGGGCGTCTCGAGCCCGTAGATATGCTGCCCCGCGACGACCCGGACCTCCGCCGCGAGCACGACCTCCGCCCCCGGCTGCGCGGTCGACGGCTCCAGGCTCAGGCGAACCTCGACGTCGTCGGCGCACGCGAGGCTGGCGCCCAGCAGGACGCACGCAGTCAGCAAGGCAGCGCGCATGAAGTCTCCTCCCTCCAACCATAGCGCCAAACGAAGAAGTCGCCCGGGGTATTCCACCCTCTGGCGGGCTCGAAACCCTGTGCGCGCGACGACCTGTGACGGACCCCCAGAACCTGAAGCCCGGTGCGCAAGTGAAACGACTCCTGCGTTAAGTCTTTGAAACGGGTTGGTCTGCGTTCTGCGCTGCACCCTTCCCAGAGAGCGAGATTCACCGTGAACCGTGCCGTCCTGACCTCCTTCGCCGCGCTGCTCAGCGCCGCCGCGATCGCCCACGCAGATGGCGTGGTGTTTCAGACCGCCGAGACCGGCTACGCCACCGCCCCCGCCCCCGTGTTCGTGCGCACCACCGGCTTCCAGGGACCCCGCGTCCGCAGCGGCGTCTCGATCGGGATCGGCTCCCACACCGGGCGCGTCAGCTCCGGGGTCAGCGTGGGCTTCAGCACCGGCTTCGGCTCCCGCACCCGCGTGACCACGACGCGCACCGTGCAAACGGGGCCCGCGATCGTGCGCCAGCACACGGTCTACCCGGGCTACTCGCCCTACGGCCAGGTCTCCACCGTGCAACACGACGGCGACGCCCAGCGACGGGTCGCCCTGCGGGCCGAGGCCGACGCGCGCCTCAAGCTGCAGCAGCTCCGCGACCAGGTCGAGTCCGTGGGCGGCGCCCTGCTCGAAGGCGGGATCGGCGCGGCCCAGGTCCGCTGGGACGGCTTCAACCTCGAGGCCACGAGCGCGGTCCACGCGACCTTCATCGTGCCCGATACGGTGCGCCTGCTTCGCGGCACGGCGATCGCCCAGGGACGGCTCGAGCTCGTGATCCCCGACAGCGGGGCGAGCGTCCCGCTGGGGGTCAACGAGGTCGTACGCCTGGTGCGCAATCCGGCCGGCGAGCGCACCACGCTGCTCGGCGCGCTCCTCCGTCGCGCGTGGACCGACGCCCGCGGGAAGCTGACCAAGACCCGCGGAGCCCAGCTGCGCGTGATCGGCGACGGAGCCATGGCCCAGCTCGAGTTCCCCGCCACCTTCGACGAGGCCCTCGGTCGGCGCAGCGCGATCAAGCGCGCCTTCGGCGAGGACTTCGAGCAGCTGCCCATGCTCAGCTCACGTCAGGTCTACGCTCACGCTCAGGCGCTGCAGAGCGCCCTGCGGGCGCGGGCCGCGGGCGACGCGCGGCACTACCTGGCGCTGCTCAACCAACGCGCCGGGCAGTTCGCCGGCGCGCAGCAGGGCCTCAGCGGCGGCCTGTCCTCGCGCTGAGTGAGCTTCAGTGGGGCTGAAGCCCGCGGTAGACCGCGAGCGCGCCCCACAGGATCAAGCTCCACAGGATCAGCGACAGCGGGGCGGCCCACAGGCAGCCGATCCCCAGCCGGGTCGTCTCGACGGGAGCGCGGTCGGCGCCCTCATCGAGCATGCGGCGCTTGGAGGAGTCTGAGTCGGTCACCTGGACCCGAGTGTAGCGGGGACAACGCGCAGGAAAAAACTCCTTATACTCGGCCCGCAGGAGCGTGCCTTGTGGCCGAGCAGCAGCTTGACGCTGTGTTCTTCGACGTGGACGACACCCTGTTCTCGACCTCGAAGTTCGCCGCGCGAGCGCGTCGCGCAGCCTGCGAGGCCATGCACGCGGCGGGGCTGCGCCTCGACCCCGACGTGCTCCTCGACGAGCTGAGCGAGGTCGTCAGCGAGTTCACCTCGAACTACGACCACCACTTCGATCAGCTCCTGCAGCGGATCCCCCGGCGGCACTTCAAGGGCGTGAACCCCGGGCTCATCGTGGCCGCCGCGGTGATCGCCTACCACGACACCAAGGCCCGCCACCTCAAGCCCTACCCCGACGCGATCGCGCTCCTCCGCGACCTGGCGGGCCTCGAGCAGGAGGTCGTGCGCGGGGTCATCACCTCGGGGCTCACCGTGAAGCAGGCCGAGAAGCTCTTGCGCCTCGGGATCGTGCCCTACCTGACCCCCGCCGCGATCTACATCAGCGAGCAGATCGGGATCAACAAGCCGAACGTCAAGCTCTACCGGCGGGCCTGCAGCGACCTCAACCTGCGCCCCGCGCGCTGCATGTACGTGGGCGACCGCCCCGAGCGCGACATCGACCCCGCCAACGCGCTGGGCATGATCACGGTGCGGCTGTGCAAGGACGGGCGCTACGCCTCGGCCAAGGGCGAGACCGAGCCGACCTACACCATCGAGGACTTCGACGCGCTGCGCGAGATCCTGCGCGCCGACTTCGCCCTCCCCTTGCCGAGCGCGTGATCCTCGCCTGGCGCCCCTGCCTGGCCGCCGGCGCGGCGACGCTCCTCGTGCTGCTCATTCAGCGCGCGGCCTACGCCGACCCGTCGGTCGGTTGGGTGGGCTTGGCGTGCGCCGGAGCCCTCGGCGCGCTGGGCGGGAGCCGCCGGTGGGCCGGCCCCCGCGCGCTGTGG